>JABTUB010000001.1:900000-1095000 GCA_015075585.1 Chloracidobacterium sp. | reverse complement strand
GACGATTTGATTTCATCACTGCCCACGGACTCTATTCCTGGGTTCCGGACCACGTACGTCGAACCGTGCTCGACCTATATGCAAATTGCCTGGCGGAGAACGGCATCGGCTACATAAGCTACAACACATATCCGGGCTGCCATATCCGCCAAATGGTTGCCGGCATGATGAAATTCGCGGCTCGCGACGCCGCCGAACCGTTCGATGCCGTCGAGGACGCACTTGCAGCACTCGAATTTGTTGAACGAGCCTCCGAAAATGACAGCCTCTATCAGATGACGATCCGTCTCGAATTGCAGCAGACCGAAGAACGCTCGGCGGAGAACGTCTTTCACGATGATCTCGCTGAGATCAATCAGCCGTTCTATTTCTATGAGTTCGCAGCGGACATTGTCCGGCACGGGCTGCGTTACATTACCGACGCCGATCCGAGAATAAATGACCTTACGATGCTGCCTCAAGATGTTCGCAGCGAGCTGGACGCGGCATCATCAGACAGGATAGAACGTGAGCAATATATCGACTTTATCAAGGGCAGACGTTTTAGAAAATCGCTTGTAACTCATGCTGTATCGAAGGTTCTGGATGAGTCCGACGCAGAACGGATAAATTCGCTTTTCATCGCGTCGCAATTACGGCCAGATGATCCGTCGTCAGCACTGGACGATCAGACGCCGCTGAAATTCCACGCGCCGCAAGGCGGAATTGTCGAGCTTGATCATCCGCTGACAAAGTCACTGTTGGCGGGCCTGGCGGGCGAATGGGCAAGACCGAGGCTTGTCGAAAAAGAGCTTCGGCGGGCAGCGGAGCGTATTCACTCACAAGAGACGGGCACCGCTGATGCCCTGTCATTCATTTTGCGCCTTTATGAGTCGGGAACTGTTACGCTTTGCAGTTACGCAAATCAGATCGCCGTTACCGAGGTCAGCTCGGCTCCGAGGCTGAGCGCCTTTGCTCGGCATCAGATAGAAAATGATTCACGTGCTGTCATGACACTCTATAATTTGAATATCGACCCGGAACCGGAAACGATAAAGGTGTTGCTTTCGCTGCTTGACGGCAAGCGTACGGAAAATGAACTCTGTACCGCGATCAAAGAGATCTTTGAGGTCCCGGAAGATGAAAAAGACGCATTCGAGAGAGAGTTGCCGCAAATGATCCGTGCGAATCTTGAAAAGTTTGCCGCGCTGGGCCTTCTCGTCGGCTAGGCCTCGGCCTTGCAGCGAAAGATAAGGTCGATCACTTCCCGAACAGCTCCCTTCCCGCCTTTCTTTTGCGTTATGAAGTGAGCTCGTTCCTTCACAGGATCGACGGCATCATTAACGGCAACGGCAAAGCCGACCTTTTCGAAGACACAAAGGTCCGGCGTGTCATCGCCGATATATGCGGCATCTGCCGCATCGACAGCGGCGGCGGAAAGGATCCTAATAAGAGCTTCTGCTTTGTCGGATTGGCCTTGCTCGACAAAAGTGATGCCAAGCTGCTTTGCGCGAAGCTCAACGATCGGCGAGTTCCGGCCTGAAATAATACCCGAACGTGATCCGGTACGATGCCAATCGACGATCCCCTGTCCGTCGTGGACGTTAAATACCTTCAACGCCTCGCCGGCAGTATCAAAGTAAAGCCGGCCGTCGGTAAGGACGCCGTCGCAATCCATCAGCAGCAATTTGATACGTCGAGCACGCTGCTTGACCTTCTCATCAAGTGCCATTGATGATCGCCCTCATACGCCTAATTTTCGCATTCGGAAACTTGCCGGTCGCCTTAACTTGCTTGAGAAATGTGTTGGCGGCCGCTCGCGTCTTTCCCGCATATACACCGATGAAGGCAACGTGGTCGGGCATTCCGGCGTAATAATTCATGACCGGCTGAACGCAGCTCAGCGTAAAGACCTTGTTCTTCGGGAATAACGCCTGTGTCTCCAACCGTTCTGATGATCCGAAGATCGGATGCTCGCAATCGCCCCAATCGGCAGCCATCTTCTCCGTCTTTAGGATGATGCCGTAGAACCATGCAGATTCGAAAAATATGGGCCTCTTGCCTGTCTCGAACGGAAGCTCGAACGGCTCAAAATTCCCGCGCGACGCACATCGCGCCGTCGGATCGCCGCACACACGCTGAGCGAAAGCCTGAACGGACAGCATACCGAGGGCGGCAATTATTACAGTAACCGTTATGATCATTGATCTCTTCATATACGCGTCTCCGCCGTTACTATCTGGATTCGTACATATCGACCGACACGATCTTCCATGATGAGCCGATACGTTTTAGCCGATATACGATGAATTTACTTTCAGGGTCGCGAGTGAGCAGTTGAAGATCGACCAGAGTTTCGGCCAAAATCTCGCCATTCCCAAGCTCATCGACCTGCTTCAATTGGGTTGCCCATTTAACCGTTGAGCCGGCCATGCCGTTTGCGAATTTCACAGCATCGCCGGGAGCAAAAAGGGCGTCAAGATCGGCCTTCCGATTGCTGACGGCAACTCGGTCAAATTCGGTAAAGAATGCCTTGACCGCCGGATCGACAGGCGTATTAACACCAAGCTTATTGCGAAGATTTCTTGCCGCAAGCGATGCTCCATAATCCGCATCATCCATTATAGCGGCGGTCGCATAGGCTGCGGCTTGATCCTTCCTGCCTGCGGCAGCGGCAACCTCGCCCAGCCCGACGCTAGCCCAAGCAAGGCTTCTCGCCGTTGGAAGCTTTTCGTCCAAGATCATTTGAAATGTCTTCTCGGCATCAGCCATGCGGCCCATTGCGAGCTGCGCGCGACCGAGCAATGTACGCACGTCATCATTTTGGGGAAACTCGCGCAGGGCCGCAACGGCCGCGGCTTCCGCTCCGGGGTTATCTTTTTTATCGAACGCCCTCTTTACGGCAGCGATCGGATCACTGTCGCCGGATTCGCGCGGAGCGATATCATCAGAATAGTCGGTCTGCGGATAGATCTTTTCCGTATCGACCTCAACACGCTCTATCTTGCCCGCGGTCTTGAAGACGACCTGTCCGAAGTTTCCCGCCGGTATCGCAGCCTTTTCATCGAGCGTCTGTCCGTTCGCGAGCGTCGCCCGGACATTGACATTGACATCGAACGGCCCCGTATTACGCAATGCGCTCCGCACTTCGCCTCCCGATGCCTGCGGAAGTCCGATCAAAAGATTTGTTGTCGTAACGTCGTCGAGCAGAGCGTCCAATATTGCCTTATCGCTGCTGAACGCAAGCCTGAGATCGGCAAGGTCAAGCGTGCCGTTCTGCGAATTCGCCTTTAGCTGTCGTTCAAATTCCGCTTTTCCAATCTTGTTCGCGATCAAACGCCAGATAATCGCACCTTTATTCGCGACCGCCGAATAATAGAAATCGTCGAGCGGCGAGATACGCGTAAGAGGCCCGTCGCGTTTGGATATTGCCGCATAGGCGACACGCTGACGCAACCGCTCAACATCGGCCACATCCTTCCCGAACTTACTCTCCAAGAATTCATTCGCGAGATAGCGTGTCAAGCCTTCCTTTACAACACCGTAACCGTCGCCGCTCGTTGTCAGCGAGCCGCCGATCCATGTCCGCACTGCGGACTCGATGATGTTCATCGCCGTCAGCGCATCGACCTTCGGCCGCCGAAACACCGATTCATCTACCAAAACGACGCCGCCGCCTTGATAGCCGGCACCGCGTCTTACCGCAACGATCTTCAGCGGCACATCTGCGGGCTTGCCCAGATACCCGGAGGCGAATGTCAACGCCTCACGATAAAGCGCCGCAAGTTCGGCCGCTCGCTTTTGAGAATTAGGATAGCCTTTGGGGGCGTAAACCGTTACGCCGCTGCTTTCGGATACGTCCCAGCTTCCGACCGTGAAGAACGGCTGGCCGCTGATATTGAGCGAGTAAGCTCCGTTTGCGTATGCTCCTGCGGCAACCGCTGTGTAGCCGCCGATGCCGTTGACCTTGACCGTGACCGGAGCCGTATCCGGCCCGCGCCCAAGAAACCAACTGTTCGGCGTCGGATACCAATAACCCGTCGGCAGGAACTGCACGGTGCCGGGCGAGAGCGTTGATGAGGCAGTATTTTCCTTTACGGTGAGCTTATAGTTGACGGCCACCGTTACGATCCCGCCTGCGGGAACAGACGGCAGCCTTGTCAGATCGCGGTTCAGGCTGAAGCCCGGGCCGATCTTCTCTTCACTGCGTGTTGATTCGACCGTCGAACCGTTGATCGACATCGACGTGACCTCGACATTCGCACCGCTGCGGAGCGTGAGCTGCGAGGCCTGCCTGCCCGAAATATTCTTCAAAGTAAGCGTCGCTTTGACATTCATCGTCCTGTCGCGTTCGCCGGACGGCAGAGTCGGTTCGATCTCGTATTTTTGCACCTGCCACGTGATAAGAGTCCGCACTTCATTCTGTGCATAAATGGACAATGGCACCGTCAAAATCAGCGTAGCCGCGGCCGCGTAGAACAATGATCTAATCTGCATTTATTAACTCGTTGATCGCCTTTAATTTCGTAAGCAGCTTTTCGAGCCGTTCGAGCGGCAACTGGTTCGGTCCGTCGCTCGGCGCGCGTGCAGGGTCATCGTGTACTTCCATAAAGACCGCATCGACACCGCATGCTACGCCCGCACGTGCGAAGTATTCGATGTATTCTGATTGCCCGCCGGTTGCTTTGCCGAGACCGCCGGGAAGCTGCAGGCTGTGCGTTACATCAAAGCACACGGGTACGCTGAAGGAACGCATTACGGGAAATGAGCGCATATCGACGACGAGGTTATTATAGCCGAAGCTCGCACCGCGCTCGGTCATCATACTTCGCTGACAGCCCGCCGACCTGAGTTTTTCAACGATATTCCCCGCGTCCCAGGGCGACAAGAACTGTCCCTTCTTGACGTTGACCGCCTTTCCGGTATTTGCGGTGGCGACCAGGAGATCGGTCTGGCGGCACAGGAACGCCGGTATTTGAAGAATATCTGCAACCTCGGCGACCGTCTCTGCCTGCCAAGGCTCGTGTATATCAGTAACGATCGGCACGCCGAACTCATTCTTTACACTTTTTAGGACCGAAAGCCCCGCCTGCATACCGCCGCCGCGAAAACTCTCGATCGAACTGCGGTTTGCCTTATCGAACGACGATTTATAAACGAACTTAACGCCGGCATTATCGCACGCCTTTTTGATCCCGCGAGCCATAAGGAACGCGTGATCCTCCGATTCGACCACGCAGGGGCCGAGCAGGAAAACAAGTTCGCCGGTGCCGAACGGCACATTACCGACTTTGAATGAATTTTCAGCCATCAAAACGATCCTTAGGGCCTTCGAACTCTTCTTCGACCGCTGCCCTCTCGGGTAATTCTATCCGGTTATCAGCCGCAACATCGTGTTCGAGGTTCTCACTTCGAAGCTTGTTCCGCCAAGCTGCCTTTACGAACGCATCAAAGAGCCGATGCGGGGCAAGCGGCTTTGATCTGTATTCGGGATGAAATTGGCACGCAATAAAGAAAGGATGAGCGTCACGCGAAAGTTCGACGATCTCGACGAACCTTCCGTCGGGCGAAATGCCGCTGAAGATCATCCCTTCGCTTTCAAGCACACCGCGATATTCGGGGTTGAATTCGTACCGATGGCGGTGCCGTTCGTTGATCTCAGCCTCACCTCCATAGACCTCTCGAGCGAGTGAGCCTTCCTTCAAAGAGCAAGGCCAGCTTCCAAGCCGCATCGTGCCGCCAAGCTCATCGACGTCCACGAGATCTCGCAGCTTGAAGATGATGGGGAACGGCGTTTCTTCGTTGAACTCGGTCGAGTCAGCATCCTTCAAACCGCAGATGTTTCGTGCGAACTCGATACACGCGGTCTGCATTCCGAGGCAGATACCGAAATACGGTGTCCCCGAGCGCCGCGCATACTTGATGGCACGGAGCATTCCCGCAATGCCGCGTTTGCCAAAGCCGCCCGGCACAAGGATCGCATCAAAATCCTGAAGCTCGTTCTCATAGCCGTCCTTCATAAGCTCTTCAGATTCGATCCAACGCACATTCACCCGAAGATCGTTTGCTACGCCGGCATGCGTCAGGGCCTCGCGTAGCGATTTATAGCTATCCTCAAGTTCTACGTATTTTCCGACGATCGCGATGCGCACGCTGCCGCTGCTCGGGTCTTTTATGGTTGAAACAAGTTCACGCCATCGCGTGAGGTCAACATGCGGGAACCGCTCTTCCAAGTGCAGTGTGCTGACGATGAGGTCATCAAGGCCCTGCTCGTGAAATGCCAGCGGAACTTCATAGATCGTACCGACATCAAGTGCCGAGATCACCGCGTTCTCGTGAACATTGCAGAAAAGTGCGATCTTCTTCCGCAGATCGACCGAGAGCGGACGATCGCTTCGGCAAAGCAGAATGTCGGGTGCAATACCGATCTCACGCAGTTCACGTACACTGTGCTGTGTCGGCTTCGTCTTCAGTTCGCCCGCCGCCGCGATGTATGGTACGAGGGTTACATGCACGAATATCGCATTATTCCTGCCTTCCTCGTTGCCCATTTGCCTGATCGCTTCCATGAACGGCAGCGATTCGATATCGCCGACAGTTCCGCCGATCTCGACGATCAGGACATCGGGTTCGTGTTTGTCGGCAATGGTGCGAACCGCCGATTTGATCTCATCGGTAATATGCGGGATCACTTGGATGGTCTTGCCGAGATAATCGCCGCGGCGTTCCTTTTCGATCACCGAGAGGTAGATGCGGCCGCTTGTCCAGTTGTTGGCCTGCGAGAGCTTCGCATTGGTGAATCTTTCGTAGTGCCCGAGATCAAGATCGGTCTCCGCACCGTCGTCCGTAACATAAACTTCGCCGTGTTGGAACGGCGACATCGTCCCCGGATCGACGTTTATGTACGGGTCGAGTTTCATCATCTGCACGTGCAGTCCGCGCGACTCAAGCAGGCAGCCAATGGAACTTGCCGCCAGCCCTTTCCCCAAACTCGACACGACACCGCCGGTTACAAAGATGTATTTTGTCTTTTTTTCGATCATAACGGCTCCTTTGCTCCGTCGCCTTCGTCCTTCTTTTTCTGATAGCGGCCGTCCTTCATTTCCATGACCGCCTCCTTTGCTCTCGCGGCTGCCGGATCGACCGCATCTTGAAGCGCATTCACAAACACGCCTATCGTTCCCGGCCCGTCGGCTGCCCGACGCTCGAATTCATCAGCCGTGCTGACCCTCGGCTTTGACAAGACGCGCAAGCCGATAACAAGGCCGATAATTAGCAACCCGATAAAAACAGCACCAAACCACTCACCCATACTCGATCCCCGCGATCAGTCCATCAATTGACCGCATATCCGACAACGTAAGGCCTCGATGCGGCAAACAATATCCCGCGGTCGTCAAACGCCATACCGAACGCCTGCTGCGCGTCGAACGATCCCATCAATTCGCCATTCGTTTGATACGCCCATATCTTGCTCGTTTCGCTGAGGAATACTCTGCCTTTCGGGTCAACCGCGATCGAATTGACCGATGTCGGCTTGACCTTGAAACGATCAACGAACTTACCGTCGGCGGAAAATTTTGCCACATCGCCGCCGCTGCGCCCGACGGCGTATATCTCTTCGATACCGTTTACGGCAACAAAATCGAACCCGCTCTTTATGCCGGCTTTATCGGAAATACCTTTGAAAATCGCAAGGCGTTTAAGATCTTGGTCATAGATCGAGATGGTGTCGCTATCGACTGTTACGACCTTGCCATTCGGCATAACGGCGATATCCGAAACATTGCCCGAGCCGGCCTGCTTGAGTGCCTTGCCGGTCATTCCGTCAAATGATGCCAGGCCTCCGGCCAACGCGAGATAGACTCGGCCGTTCCTGCTCACGCCAAGCGCTCCGATGTAAGGGCTCTTATTGCCCGCCATCCATTGCGTAAGGAATTTTCCGGAACGGTCAAAGACCTGAACCCTGCCGCCTGAGTAGTCTGCCGAGTAAAGCTTGCCGTCGGCATCGACGCCGACTACACGATTATCATCAAAATATCCGGGCCCGACGCCTTGTCCGCCGATCCGCAAGATCTCATTCGCCATCGTCGTGCCGCCTGTGCTGAACGGCCCGCCGGTGACGCCCGAAAACTTTCCGACCGCCTTGTAAACCGTCCAAATAGCAGTGCCGACCCCGCCGATCGCCGCAAAGCTGCCGATAAGGAAAGGCAAAAGAGCGAGAATACCGACGAGACGTGCTCCCTTTCGAACGGCACGTTCATGATCACCGAGCTGCACAACGTGAATATCAGAAGTTTGAAACGCGACCGCTTGTCCGGCAGCCAACTTTTCAACGGCATCTTTCGCCGTACCAAGGTCTCCGCCAAGGGCTTCACGATAAAGCTTGATCGCATCCAGCTTCTGCCCGTTCCGTGCTAAACGAAGTATCTCCTTCAGCTTTTGAGCCTGCTCGACAAGGCCGTCAAAGCCGGCCATATCTTCGGTTACCATTCCCGGCGTATCAGAGGAGAGCTTGTTTCCGCAAAACTCGCACTCCTTGATGTGGCTCTCGTCAAACTTCAAGGGAGCTCCGCACGAAGGGCATTTAACTACATGGATCATGATACTTCGGTCTTTCGGATCTACCTCTGCTTATCCTAATATCTCACAAACGCGCTGAAGGTCCTGCTCGGTATCAACCGAAATGCTTGTTCCGGCAGCCTCGACAGCCTTGATGAACGCTCCGGTCTCAAGCGCCCTAAGTTGTTCGAGCATCTCGGCCTCTTCGAGCCGTGTCGGCGGCATCTTGGTGAATTCGAGTAAATATTCGCGGCGATAAACGTACAGCCCGCAGTGCTTATAAAGTCCGGCGATGCTACTGCCGCGGTTGCGCCTGAAAGGGATCGGCGAACGCGAAAAATACAAAGCACGGCCGCTCTGATCCATTACGAGCTTGACGACGTTCGGATCGACAAACTCGGCTTCGCTGCTTATAGGTTCAAACGCGGTGACGATATCCGGCCTGTCGTCGCCGAGCATTGCCGCAACTGCCCTATCAATGGTTTCGGGGGAGATCAGCGGTTCATCGCCCTGAATGTTAACCACAACAGCATTCGCCGGCAGCGATTCCGCAACCTCGGCGATCCGATCGCTGCCCGAACGATGCCGTTCGTCGGTCATGACCGCAGTACCGCCTGCCGCTTCAATAACGTCAAATATCTCTCTGCTGTCGGTAGCAACAATGGTTCGGGTAACGCTTTTCGCCTGCAGAGCCCTTTCAAGGGTGCGAATGATCAACGGCTTGCCAACGACATCGCGCAGCATTTTACCCGAAAGCCTCGTCGAAGCGAGCCGTGCCGGTATCACTGCATATACATTTTTTTGCGGATCGATGCCGTGTTGCTTCACGGGATTCTAGGTTATCGTTACTGACCCGAAAAGACAATTCGAGCAGGCGGAAAACTTGGCACGGGCGCCTCAATTAGCTACACTTTTTGGCGTGGATAATTCACTTCAGGCATCGCCCGATCTCGCGGAGCGGCAGTCGAATACACGTGCGGGGGCATCACCGCCGCACGGGCCGAACGATCCGCCGTGGGGCAGCGGTATCGCTCTGGCGGTTTGGATAGTGAGCGTATTGCTCATCGTCATCGTTCCAAGCATTTTTCTTGCGCCGTACGCGCTTATGCAGAATCCGCCGCTGCTCGACAATGCGCAGCTCGTAGAATTCGCAAAAAGCGACAAAACGGCCATTCTGCTGCAAGTGCTTGCCGTAATTCCGGCCCACGTCATTACACTTTTATTGGGCTGGATCGTAGTTACCCAATTTCGAAAGTATCCGTTTCGCGAGATGCTCGGCTGGAACTCCGGCGGGATGAAGTGGTGGCATCATATCGTCATCCTTGTTTTTTTCGGCGTAGTTGCCGCGGTCGTCAGTTCGTATTTCCCTGAGCAGGAAAACGACTTGACGCGAATGCTGAGAAGCTCGCAAGCGGTCGTCTTTGTCGTTGCATTTTTGGCGACATTTACCGCGCCGCTTGTTGAGGAACTTGTCTATCGCGGAATACTTTTCTCGGCTTTTCAGCGAACCATGGGTGTTTTTGCCGCGTTCATTGCGGTAACGTCGCTCTTCGCCATCATTCACGTACCTCAATATTATCCGAGTTGGTCAACCATCGGGCTGCTCTTTTTATTGAGCTTTATCCTTACGGGAATACGCATATACACCAAAAATCTTTGGCCGTGCATTGTGCTTCACACGCTTTTCAACGGCATCCAGTCGGTCGGGCTTGTCATCGCCGCGATCTACCCGAATGCTGAGAATACGGCCGCTCCGGCCTTTCTGCTGCACATTTTCAAATAAAAATAGAGGCGTACGGTAATGCACGCCTCCAGAATAATGCCTTGCTGATGCGATGCCGCTACGGCCGCTGTCGTGCTCCCGTATCATCGCTCTTGATAACAATGATCGGCGGCGGAATAAAGATCGGCGGGGCGCTTTGCCTTGTTCCGTTTCGGTCTTCGACAGGCAGATTGCGTATCGGATTATTCTGCCGTCCCGTCTCCTCAAGCCGAACGTACGGCGGTGCCGCATCATCCATGCCGCCTTGCCTTCCGGTTCGCGATCTTGTCCCGTAAGGATCGGGCGTGGTGCCGGGATTCGGATTCGGTATCGTTGGAGTTGTCGGCGTCGGCTGATAATAGATCGGCGGCAGGTTGTACCACCAAATGCTCGAGCCGTAGCCGTAACCATAAGGCGAATACCAATAGCGCCCGAACGGCAAGAAGCAGTTGCCGCCGAAGAACGGGTCAAATACCCAAACCCCGAACGAGTTCCACATTCCCCACCTGCCGCTGTCAAAAGCACTGATAAGCGAGGCGCGTACCGACTGATTCTTGAGCTTCGAGGTATTCTTCGCTATCAGTTTGCCCCGCTGTTTGCTCCACACCGCCAACTCATCCTTCTGATCGCGGTCAAACTTGGTAACTGATACCAGCGCACGGTCAATCGGGGTCATTCGGCCGCTTTTGACCTCAAGGCCGCTGACCATGGCGAGGCCGTCCCATACCTTCAACGATCCGGAGCCGTTCGCAGCCACATCAATGCGGTAGATGCCTGATTCAATGATCTTCGCTTGCCCCTTGGGCGTAAAGATCGTTACGGTAAAGTCTCTCGTTGCAAAGACCTCAAGCATCGCACTGCCGCGATCGACGTTGAGTTTAAGGTCATCGAGCGACGTGGTTCTGAAACTGAATCTTGAGTCAGCACCGAGCCGCAGATACGATCCGGGATTGAGCAAGACCTCTACACGGCCGTCGGCACCCGTTGCAACGCGGTCACCGACCTGAATACGGTCGCCTTTGAGCAGGCGGCCGCTCGTATGATCTTGCCGAACGATGGTTGCCGCACCCTCGGCAAAGTTCACTCCGCCGGCCTCGGCCGAGATCAAATAGTTATCACGGGTGCTGCTTTGTCCGAATGCGGCGATCGACAAGGTCGCAACCGCGACTGCCGCGAACAAACCACGAATTGTACTCTCAAACATATTGATCAGCCTCCTTTGCTGCGGTCGGGTTCTACACTCATGTTATGCACTTTACCGCAAAAACACAACCGATTTCCCGCTTTCTCTTTTGACGCAGGAAATGGCCGGACGGTTGGTAAATTTCTCGAACAACCCGAACCGCCCAACCGTACTCTAACAAGTGTCGCGGCAATTGCTGCGGCTGCCGGTGGGAATTATGGCGACGTTTCGCGATCCCGATAAATGTTTTGCCCCGCTCGAGGTGGTCGAGCGGCTGCTTGAGATACGCGTGGAGTCAGGCTATTGCGAATCGCTGTATCTTGACCGAACGGGTGAGTTGACCGATTTCTTTGACGCGTACGGCTTTGATATCTATGCGTTCTCGACGGGGAACAATAAATTTAAGTACGGCGACTACAGGACTCCGGTCGTTCCGGGCGGCGATACCGTCCATTGTTCACACACGGCGCATTAGTTCACTTTTCCTGACAACTGAAGACGCACGGAAGGTGTGGTGCCTAGTGCACTGCACCTTTCGGCTTTCTTAGACGGCTTTTACGACGAACAGCGTCGCATCATCGGGCAAAACCAACTGTTCCGAAAAATCTGCCACGCCTTTCCTCACATGATCGATAAGCCGGCGTGACGGCAGGTCGATGCCCTCCAGAATTCGGCTGACGAGCCGATCCCGACCGTATTCCTCACCGTTCGGGTTCATTGCTTCGGTAATGCCGTCGGTGTAAATGACCATTACCTGCCCGATCTCGAACCGTATGAAATGCTGGTGATATTTTGCATTCGGGAACATCCCGAGCGGCGTATCGCCGTACTCGACAAAGCGATATTCACCGTCAGGCTTTATCAGGAGCGGAGGATTGTGACCCGCGTTCGAGAATACGAAGGTGCGGTTGGTCGAGTCCAAAAGGCCGTAGATGGCTGTTATGAATTGATTGTCTTCGATCGAGTCCCAAAGAAGCTCGCTGACCTTAGATAACGCGATATGCGGAGCGTAACCGATCTGAACGCACGACCGGAGCGAAGCACGCAGGAACGCTATCAGCAAGGCGGCAGGTATCCCCTTGCCCACTGCATCCGCAACGATGATACCGAACTGATCGGTAAATACCTGTACCCAGTCGTAATAATCTCCTGAGACCTCATCGGTAGGAAAGATGTAAGCGCTCACATCAAAGCCCTTTACAACAGGGTCATTCGCGGGCAGCAGTTCAAGCTGAACCTGGCGTGCGACCTCGAGCTGGGCCTGCAAGCGTTTCTTTTCGACGACCTCGTCATGCAGCCTTACCTTTTCTATGATGATAGCTACCTGCGAACTTAGCATCTGCAAGACTTGAAGGTCGTCATCGTCATAGGCATTCAACCGATCGCTTTCGAGGTCGAACACACCGATTACCCTGTCATTTGAAATGATCGGTGCGAGCATTTCCGATCGCGTCAATTCCCTCGCGGCGAAATATCGCGTATCTTCGGCAACGTTCGGTGATATCAGCGGTTTGCCCGTTTGCGCAACCGTGCCGAGAAAGCCTTCGCCGAGCCTTAGCCGCGGTTCGATCAGGTCGAAACTGAGCTGATAGCCTCTAATAGCCTTTGATTTGAAGATGTAAGGGCTTGCCGGGTCGGTGCTGATATCGATCAGATAAATTCCCGCAGCATCGTACGGCAGGAGCGATCCGAGCGTATCCATCACGAGATTCAGCACCTCATCGAGGTCGAGCGAGCGGCTGATCGTCTTTGTGATATCAAGCAGCATCCGCAGCTTATCAATAGGCGAAAGCCGCTCATCGTCATAGAAATTGTTGTCAGATCCTTCCATCCGCGTAAGGGAAAGCGGCATTATACACCTTGCGGACTGTCGCCGCTGAATACGTTCTCAGAATATTCCTTCCAAAGGCGTGATATCTTAATGCGAAACTCGACGAGAGCGGAGCTTACGCCATAATGCCTTGCGATCTGACGTATCGTTTTGCCCTCAAATACCATGCGTCGAAGTCCGGTGTAGGGCACGAGCGCCGCAGCACCGGTGGAATACGCCTCTTCTTCGATCGCGTGATCATAGTCGCGGGTTTTTGCTGTCGAGCCGTCCGATGCTTTTACTGCGAGTTCATTCGGCTTATGGCCGAGGAACACATGGCTGATCTCTTCCATAAGCGTTGCCGCGTGGCGGTTGGAACCGTGCGTCGGGTTGAGTATTATCAGTTTGCGCCCGTCGGGCAGCACCTTTGACGCGGCTCCGCCCGACCAATCGTCCTTTCCGGCACCCAGAAGCTGCTCTCTCGCTGCTTCACTCAACCCTTTGATCTGATCCAGCGACACAATAAGCAGGTTCGCGTAGCGTGCCAATTCGAACGGATCGAGCCGCTCGGCATCGCTGCGGAGTCCCGCAAATTCACGAAGGCCGCGGGCACGTAATTCGTACCTGCGGCCTTTATCGGTTGGCGGATAGCTGTCGAAATTCACATCCCTCGGCTAAACGACCTTATACTCAGAATCGACCTCTTCATCGGAAAGAGCAACGCGATAACTGTCCTGCTGCTTCTGCTTGGTAATGAGCAGATCATCCTTGGTCTTCAAAAGGTCGGCGCGGCTGTAAACCGAGATCTCGAAATTATAGCCGTGCGTGATCGCATCCTTTGGGCAAGCCTCGACACAGTAGCCGCAAAAAATGCAGCGGCCGTAGTCGATGTTATAGACCTTAGCATAGCGCTCGTCGCGGCCGATCCGCTCCTCGTAAGGACGCGGATCCTCTTCGGCCTCGATGTAAATACAGTTGGAAGGACAGGCCGCCGCGCATAGATAACAGGCAACGCACTTTTCCTTGCCGTTCTCATCGACGTGAAGGAGATGCTGACCGCGATAACGCGGCTGGACAGTAACGGGTACATCCGGATACTGCACCGTCCATTTCTTTCGCGGGATCTCCTCAAGCGTACGTTTCATACCCTTGATGACCGCGATCGTCGAGCCGATAACATCCGAGACTAAAGCCATAACCAAACAACCACCTTCCCTAGAACTTGACGGCGAGAATGCCTGCTATGTACAGGATAACAACAATAATGTTGCCGATAAACCCGAGAACGCCCGTTATCATTCCGACAAGCGCAAGCCCGGCACCGCCATAGTTAACCGGATCATTCTTTGCTTTTCCGCGGGCCATAAAGCCCATTATCACACCGGCCGGCCCGGTCAGTATCGAAACGCAGCAAAGACAACTCAAGATACCGCAGATCATTGAGGCTAAAGCCAGGCCTTTGCTCTGAACCGCACCCGTATCTGACGTCGGCGTCATCATCTGACCGGCATCCGGAACCGGATCCTTTTGCGGATACGGGAAAGGCGGCGGCGCCGCTTCGACATGCGGCTGCGGCTGTTCATTCACGATCATCGGCGGAGCGACATCCTCCACAAAGGGCGGAGCAGGCGGCTCTACGGCCACTGACTGAACCGGCGAAGTACCAAGGCTTTCTGCCGTTTCAAAATTATCGCCGGGAGCCTGTATCGGTGTGCTGCTTTGCGGGGCAAAAGGCGACGGCGGCGGCGGCGGACTGGTCGGGACCGAACTTTCTATGAAAGGAGGCGGAGCCGGAACGGCATCAGGCACCTCCATTTGTACATCATCGTTCGCCGCAGCATCCATACTCTGACGGATCTCGGACTCGGAGATGTACATCGTCCTGAGCGGATCTGCCGCTTCAGGCATTTCAAGCATCTCCTCAGGCTCGGCAATCGGCTTCTCGACCTCAGGAAAAGGCGCGATCGCAGTTGCGGCCTCAAGCGGATCGATCGCCGGTGTCTCCGGCTCGACCGTATCTTTAGGCTCCACGGGAATGCCCGCAGGGGCGACGATAGTCGCGTACGGATCGAACACCGGAGCATCATCAACAAGCGAAGTGCCGTCAACTTGGCAGAACCGCATCGAGTCTTCGAAGGTCTTATCGCACGTAGGGCATCGTTTCATAGATTTACACGTTCACGGACAAAATTGGTTTGGAAAATCGAATGTATTCTACACCCATTTGCCCGCCGAAAAAAGGCCGCCGATCCGCCATCGATGCTGTTTCGGAACCGGAACCACGTTCATTCAGCCTAAACCAACTCAAGTTTACTGAAAAAATACGCGATCTCGATCGCCGCATTCTCATCGGAGTCGGAACCGTGCACGGCATTCTCGCCGATCGAGGTCGCAAAATCCTTGCGGATGGTGCCCTCAGCAGCCTCAGCCGGATTTGTCGCACCCATGAGTTCACGCCATGCCGGCACTGCATTATCCTTCTCAAGCGCCATCACAATGCAGGGCCCTGACGACATAAAGTCGCAAAGTTCATCAAAAAAACCTTTGCCCGCGTGCACGGCATAGAAACCCTCGGCCTGCTTTCGCGTCTGATGTATCAATTTCATTCCGCGGATACCAAAACCCGCACCGAGAATGCGTGAAATTATCTGCCCTTGTTTCCCGGCCCGAACGGCATCGGGCTTAATTATTCCAAATGTTAAGTTGTTCATTTAATCTTCTAGTCTTCCAAATTTATGTGATCGGATGCGGCGGGATCGCCGACCTTAATTTAACTTCGATACACTGTTGTGAAGCAAACGGCACCCGTTGATCTTTCAGTATCACCTTTTTGTAACTATCAGCCTTGATCCTTATCTTATAGACCCCGTTCACCATCTCGGTATCAACCCTGCCTTCGTCATTTGCAATAAGTTCGACCATACCTTGCGATGCAGACCTTGAAATAGGAATAAAGGCAACCTTAGACTTTGGGATCGAGGCTCCGTATTCGTCTAGTACAACCACACAGATCTGCGATCGTTCTTGAGCAGACGCCACCAGAGCGAATAAAAAAACATCGCAGCCAAAAGAATACCCTTTACGATGTTATGGACCCCGCCCAAATCAAATCCAGCTCCCTAAACAATTGTTCGCAAACTTGCACTCTCCAGCCCGTTACGTCCCGGCGGTGATACAAGTTTTTTATTTCCGTCGCCAGGTTTCCTCACCTCAACAGTTATGTCTGGTATTACAGCCCCATTAGAATCATAAATCGTCCCTGTCAATTTCGATGTATTGACCGACTATGCATTCACACAAAAAGCAAGGACAATCAAACAACCGATCGATACAATAATTTCATAGCTCACCTCGACTAAACAATCCGTCGAAATCTATGCCTTCCGGCTTCGATGACAACAAACGCGTTTCGCAGTTCGTCCTCGGTATAGCTATTTAGAACTCGGTCAAGTTCACTATGTACTTCATTACGGTTCGACGGAAGCATCCGTAGATAAACAACCCCAACACGAATTTTACGAATATATACCAAATTACCGTAATCTCTATCTCAGGTTACAAAAATACGCCCCAATTCTGCGGCTTTGCGAAGGTTTTCTTCATCTTCGGCGGTGGCCATTCCCAGTTCTGAGACCTTTAGAACATCATGACCAAACTCACTGAGGAAGCAAATAGTCACATCATAAACATCCTGGTCGAGAAGAAGTTTCATGCACTGATTCTGATGTCCTCCGCTGAAATAAGCGAGATCGCATAATCAACGCAAGCCCGTATATCGTCATCGGTCAGATCAGGATAAAAATCTCGCTTGATCTCATCGAACGAAAGCCCTTCGTTGATGAGTTCCAACACATTCTGGACTGTTATTCTTGTGCCAGCAACCGTTGGTTTTGCAAAATGTATTTTGGCATCAACGGTTATTCGCTCGTTCATAGATCAAACCTCACTATGCTGCTGCCCCCGAGCCTAAAACCTCGACAATCGCCCGGCCGATATCTGCAGGCGAATTCACTACACGAATGCCGGCGGCGGTCAATGCATTCATCTTTTCGGCTGCGGTTCCTTTGCCGCCCGAAATGATCGCACCGGCGTGGCCCATGCGGCGGCCGGGCGGGGCGGTTTGGCCTGCAATAAATGCAACGATCGGCTTTGTAACGTTGTCTTTTGCGTACGCCGCCGCATCTTCCTCAGCGGTTCCGCCGATCTCGCCGATCATAACGATAGCATCGGTCTCGTCATCTGCCTGAAACAGTTTCAGTGCGTCTGTATGCGTCGTGCCGATTATAGGATCACCGCCGATGCCGATCGCACTCGATTGTCCGAGGCCGAGGGCGGTCAATTGGCCGACAGCTTCGTAAGTGAGCGTACCGGAACGCGAAACGACGCCGATGTTGCCTTCCTTATGGATGTGCCCGGGCATAATGCCGATCTTGCATTTTCCCGGCGAGATGATTCCGGGGCAGTTCGGGCCGATAAGCCTCGTCGAACGCGAGCCGAGATATTCTTTAGCCTTGACCATATCCGCGACGGGAATGCCTTCCGTGATGCACACAACGAGCGGCAGCCCCGCGTCGGCGGCCTCCATGATCGCGTCGGCGGCAAATGCCGGCGGCACATAGATCACCGATGCGTTCGCTCCGGTTTCCTTTACAGCGTCGGCGACCGTATTGAATACCGGCACGCCTTCATGCGTCGTTCCGCCCTTTGCCGGCGTAACACCGCCGACGACGTTCGTTCCGTAATCCCGCATCTGAAGCATATGGAATGTGCCTTCCTTGCCGGTGATGCCCTGTACTATCAAGCGCGTATCTTTATTGACCAGAATTGCCAAGCTATCCTCTCCTAAAAACCGAGATCGTTAAAACAAGCAAGAGTATAACAGAGAGCTATTCGGTGTCGAAGACGCGCGCGAAATTTCTGGCCACGGCCGCATCATCAAAAGTGCGTCTCTATGAAATGCTGAATTGCGGTTCCGCAGCTAGAATTTAACGAATTCATCCACGGCGTGATCGCCCGACGAAGCGTCGGTTTGACCGTGTTCTTCGGGTTCTTTCGCTTCGATGATGGGGACAGGGGCCTTTATTTTGATCTCAGGACTATCTTCTTTAGGCATTGAGTTAGGCACATCGAACTTAGTAACCGGAAACTCATAACCGTCAAATTGCAAATGTATCAACGGCGGGTCGCCTTCCCTGCGTCCTTCACTGCGCCCCTTTACAACAGCCATTGAGTAGAAATCATGATCCTTACTGCTGATCTTCACGCGGTCTCCGACCGCTACGTCAAGCGGCCCCCAGACGGCCAGGCCTCCGCGGCTGATGTCACGCGTGAAAAGCTCCGCCTTATGGGATGTCCGTGTTGCCTCATCACGGACCGCAATCGTAACCGGGACACGCCGCCAAAATCTCGCGTGCTTCCTGGCGTGAAAGGCATTCTCCGATTCTTTGATCCGCCACAGGCCGGTCTCATCAAGACCCGTTATGTAATAACACTGCGTCGGGTCCGCCTTAAAACTCTCGGGCTGTATCTTGCCGATGAACGCGACACCGGTGTGGAAGACAGGAGTTCCGTCGAGATCGGACTCGATGCAGTTCTGCACGATCGCCATAACGGGATAGACATCCGCTCCGTGATCGTAAACACGGAGCTCGTCCGGCATCTGCATTACAAGCGAAAGAAGTCTTCCAATGGGCCATCGTCTTGACAGGATCAGTGAAGCTCCGTTCTTTGAGACAATGGAAACATCCGTCATTTCACGGGTTATTTCCGTATCGTTTTCGCGATACATCACTATGGTTGCCACCTGTTTGGAGGAACGCTCGTGCTGTCTCGCTTCAACACCGGATGGCGTCATACGAATCGGGGCCTTCGGCCCGTCGAAGTCCCGGTCAGTAGAAGTTGACGCATCAATCATATTTTCTTTGTTATCAACCGCATCTGAGCCGGCAGAACGTGGGGTATTCTTCCTATTTTTCATCAATTATAAGTTATGGTTTTATATATCGGCTCCGCCGGACGCAAAGCATGATACACAGCGAAACACCCGAACGATGATCACTGTCGGCTCCGGTGCGGAGAAATCTCTTTACTACAAGAAACGAGGCTGATTACGGGAAAGCCACCATTCAAATTAGATAATGATTGAGAGCGGAAACTCAAGCTTGTTTGGCGCCCGGTCCGGACCAGATCGGGCAGCGTTATCAAGACTTTGATCGAATCGCCGCTTACGCCAACTGTATCGTCTGATCATATTGAGGAACGACTACCGTCCAACCGAAGGTATCGCGTATATGCTGCGCCATTGCTTCCGCAGCTTCCGGCTCGCCATGCGTCGTAAAGATCGTTTTCGGTGCAGTTTTCAGTCCGCTTAGCCAACGCAGCACGCCCTTCCAGTCGGCATGAGCCGAAAAGCCGTCGATACGCTCGACGTGACAGTTCACCGGAACCCAATTCTTCATTATCTTGACCTCACGCTCGCCGTTAACGACACGACGCCCCGTTGTGCCGGCAGCTTGATAGCCGACAAAAATGATCGTCGCATTTTCATTCGGCAGGATCCGCATTGCATGGTGCAGAACGCGGCCGCCGGTAAGCATGCCCGAGGCTGAAATGATAATGCGCGCGCCCTTCATATCATTGAGATGCTTTGACTCCTCTCTGGTCGAGGCGGTTGACATCGCAGCGGTCCTAAGCGGATGCTTCTTCCGAGCGAGGATCGACGCGTATTCCAGATCGTGTTCCTCGTGCCAGCGGTTATAAACCTGCGTTGCTTGCGAGGCCATCGGCGAGTCCACGATCACCGGAAGGATCGGGATGGCACCCTTTTCTTCCAATTCGCGGATCATATAAAGCACCTCTTGTGTACGCCCAACGGCAAATGCCGGGATCAAGATCGGGGCTTGCCGCCTTGCGGCCTCGCGTATTATCTCCGCAAATCTTGTCTCGCTGTTCGTATCCTCGTGCAAGCGGTCCCCATAGGTTGACTCGCACATCATATAGTCGCAAACCGGCGGCGGCGCGGGGTCTTTAATGATCGGCTGATCGTAGTGGCCGAGATCGCCCGAGAAGAGAAATCGTATGGGTGACCCGTCGGGCCGTGCGTTCGCCATCTCGACGAGCACTTCGCTTGCACCCATTATGTGCCCGGCAACGCTGAAACTTGCCGTAAAGCCTTCGCAAAGGTCCCAGGCGATACCGTCATTCGGCACCGTATCAAGCAATTCCAACGCAGCCCGCGCATCTGCTTCATCGTATAGCGGCAGCGCCGGATCGTGCCGAGTCAATGCGTGACGGTTACGATAGTCTGCCTCTTCCTCTTGAAGCCGTGCAGAATCGGGAAGAAGTATCTTCAGGAGGTCGCCCGTCGCTCTTGAGGTCACAACGCGCCCTTTGTAGCCTAGTTTCACAAGCCGCGGCAGCCATCCCGTATGATCGATGTGAGCGTGCGTGAGTACGACGGCGTCGATCTCGCTCGCGGCGAACGGAGGATCATTCCAATTCCTTTCGCGCAGTTCTCTTTCGCCCTGAAAGAGTCCGCAGTCGATAAGAACCTTCTTACCGTTGCATTCAAGCAGATATTTTGACCCCGTAACCGAACCCGCTGCTCCGTAGAATGTAACACTCGCCATACATCACGAATGTACCACAGAGCCGGCCGCTTCGCTGCTGTCAACGAATAGAATCTCTCGGGAACCAAATGACCTTTGATGTCAGGTCCGCCTTTGAACCGTCCTTTCGACTCCGCGCGACCGCAAGGAGCTTCGAGGCATCTTCGCCGTCGATGCCAAAGGTCGCCTGTCCGAAATTCAACGGAACCGTGATGCTTTGCTCACTATCTATATCAAATCTAAGTCCGGCAAAGGCCGCTTTTAATCGTTCGACGACCTCGCTTACAACCGACTCGGTCGCCGTCGGCAGCGTAACCAAGAACTCATCATCGACCGACCTGGTCAGAAGATCCATCTGTCGCAATTGACGTTTCAATTCTCCGGCAACGAAGCTAAGCAAACGATCACCGGAAGTATGGCCGAAGCGTTCGTTCACATCGCTGAAATACTTTATGTCGATAGCGAGGATCGATACGGTTCGTTCATTTCGATTCCTGTGTGCCTCGGCGACCTGTGTCTCAAGCACTGTGTAGAATGCCCGCTCGTTTGGCAGATTCGTAAGGCGGTCAGTCAAAGCCGCCGCCGTATTGAGCTCAGCGGCTTTTGATCTTCCGGCGATGGGAGCGACGCGAGCAGCGATCGCTTCAAGCATTGGTACTGACCATTGGCCTAAATGGTTCGGATCCGTTGAGAAGAGCTGTACGACCGCGACGACCTCGCCTGCCTGCTTCAGCGGAAAGGCCGCGGTCGAGCAGAAGCGAGATCCTGAACCGCCAATCCCTGTCTCGGCATTTGACCCCGATGAACTCGACTGACGAACCGCACCGCTCGCGGCGCAAACCGCTGCCAGGCTTGCTCCGAACTCAACTTCGAAATTATCCGTTTGTGCGAGCGATTCGCCTTCCCAGCATACGCGGCTCAGGTTATCCGAGCCGGTATCTACGCTGAGTAGCAAAGCCGCATCGAACGATACAAGGTCTTTCATCCGAGCGGCAACGAGGCGAAATATCTCCGACACTTCCAGCGAACTGCCGAAATATGCGACAGCATCCTCGAGAACAGACAATCTTTCTTCTGTTTCATCGGGCGACAGATCGTCAGGCTGCAGCGACGGATGTACTCGCTGGTTTATCGTCAGGAAGACGATGTAGCCGGCGAGCACTGCAAAGAACAACAGCCCTTTGATCGTCGTATCGACAGTCGCGTTACCGAGGGCAAATACTCCAACGACAACTATCGCCGAAACGGCAATTGAAAGTCGGTGCTTACATTGATCTTGGGCCGCACTGCGCGGTATCGGGAAGTTGCTCATTTGAACGTGACTGCGGGCAGGAAGGAAGCGAAGGGGGGGGAAGCAACACCTTCAACTTCGATGATAGCTTTTTGCCGTGCAATGGGTCAACGATTTTCTCTTGTCTCGTGCACACATTAGGAGATATCGCAAGGGCTCAAAACCGGCCATTTTAGCCCCGAAAAATAGTTTGAAAATTTTGCATTTTTTGGTGCATTTTAGGTTGACAAATGGTTTCGTAATACCTATTCTCCAATTTGCCCTGAAAAAGAAAGAGTTCAGGGCAAAACGGCTGTGTTCGATCAGCCGGGCGGCCTGGAAACAGGTTACCGAAATTCTTTGAGAAAATAGGAGTCTTAAATAAAATGACAAAGGTTATTGTTCTTGCAACTGTTTTGGGCGTAAGCGCCCTTGGATTGGCCTGTGGCGAAGCACCCGCGAACAACGCAAATGCGAAGCCCGCGAATGCTAAACCGGCAACCCCCGCGACGACAACTCCGGCAACCCCGACGACGACGTCACCTGCCTCGCCTGCAACGGCTGCTCCTGCGAGCAACGCTACCGGCAGCAAGGCTGACGACGCGAAGAAGGAAGAGTCGAAGGCCGGTGAGACCAAGAAAGAGGAAGCGAATAAGACCGCTCCGGAAAAGAAATAGTCGATCTTTCGATATTTCGATAGGAAAGGCACCTTGTCGAAAGGCAAGGTGCCTTTTTTCCTGTATCTGAATCTGTCGGAAATATCAAATTTTTGCACCGTGCGGGGTTGACTTGTACCGTGAAGATAAATATATTGTCGAATGTTCCCAAAAATACTTAGGAACGCCGGAATGATGCTTGCATATTTCCGGTTGAGGAAGAGTCAGAAAGAATTCTTTGAGAAGAACAGGAGAACTAATTGTTATGAAAAAGATCATTGCTCTGTCAGCCTTGTTGGCTGTTGGGGCTCTCGGAATGGCCTGCGGCGAAGCACCTGCTAACAACGCAAATGCGAAGCCCGCGAATGCAGCACCGGCAACCCCGGCGGCAACTCACCCAGCAACCCCGACGACGACGTCACCTGCCTCGCCTGCAACGGCTGCTCCTGCGAGTAGCGTTACCGGCAGCAAGGCTGACGAAGCGAAGAAGGACGAGTCGAAGGCCGGTGAGACCAAGAAAGAAGAGAAGAAAGAAGAGAAGAAAGAAGAGAAGAAGTAGCCTCTCGTTCGTCCTTACCACATGACCAGCAGGCCCGGGCATTTCAAAATGTTCGGGCCTCTTTGCATTTCGGTTACCTTCCAAGCAGGCTCTTGAATTCATCAATATCCGTTACCGGCCTCTCGCAAACGAAATTCTCGCAAACATAGGCTGTCGCTTTACCGTCGATCATTTTGCGACCGCTCAGCAGCGGTATCTCATCAACAGAAGCTTCAGCAAAAATGCGTACGCTGTTCGGCAGGTAGAGGCTCATTGCGGCAGTTCGAAGTTCATTCGCCGGCGGGCCGATCACAACGACCTCCTTAGTGCCGGCCAAGCGGAACTCGATAGCGGAGAGAAAGCGGCCGAATGCCTGCGGATATTTTTGGATCTGCGGCGAGGCGATCCGCAGCGTTGTTACGGCATAACGATCGTAACGCTCATCACCGGTGAGTTTTGCGAGCCGCAGCATCACATCAGCGGCAGCAGAATTCCCGGAAGGCGTCGCGTTGTCATAAAGGTCTTTGTTCCGAACGATCAGCTCTTCATGATCGTCCGATGTGAAAAAGAAGCCGCCCGAGTCCCTGTCCCAAAATTCCGTCAGCATCACCTCTGCCAACTCCTTTGCCGCATTCACTTTGCTTAGGTCGCCCGTCGCTTCGGATAGTGCGAGCAAGCCGTCAGCAACATTCGCATAGTCCTCGATATAGCCGTTAAGCTTCGCCTTTCCGCCCTTCCATGTGCGGAGCAATCTGCCGTCACGTTTCAATCGGCCAAGTATGAATTCCGCATTGCGCTCTGCGACCTGAAGGTAATCACTTCTTCCCAACACACCGCCCGCATCCGCAAAGGCGGCCAATGCAAGGCCGTTCCACGCGGTCAGCACCTTTTCATCGCGGCCCGGCTTTACACGCTTTTCGCGCAGATCAAAAAGTCTGAGCCGCGCTGTACCGAGTTCCGACACCTCACGTTCACTGCTTTCTTCGCCGGGCAAGTTCAAAATATTCTTGCCTTCGAAGTTACCTTCCGCCGAAACGCCGTACACTCGGCAAAATCTTTCTGCTTCAGCGCCGAGTTCATATTCGATCTCTTCTTTAGTCCAGACAAAGAATTTCCCTTCTTCACCCTCGCTGTCCGCATCCTGCGATGAATAAAAGCCGCCGCTCTCATCCAGCATCTCACGGACCAGATAATCGAGCGTCTCGACCGCAACACGCTTGTAAAGGCCCTTGCCCGTAACCTGAAAAGCATGCAGATAGAGACGTGCAAGCAAGGCGTTATCGTAAAGCATCTTTTCAAAATGCGGCACCAGCCAAACCGTATCGACCGAATAGCGATGAAATCCGCCGCCGAGCTGATCATAAATGCCGCCGCGTGCCATCTTGTCGAGTGTTCGCGTAACCATCTCAAGCGCGTGCCTGTCGCCCGTGCGGTGATGATAACGCAGCAAGAACTCGAGCGACATCGCTTGCGGAAATTTCGGTACGCCGCCAAAACCGCCGTTCTTTTGATCAAAACTCTTCGAGAAAGATGCGAATGCCCGTTCGAGCAGTTCGTTCGACACGCTGCCGCTTGGCCCGGTAGCGGCAAGAGCTTGCAGCTCGCTTACGATCCGTTCGACCGACTCGTCAAGTTCGCCGCGTTTTTCGTGCCAGGCATCAGCAATGCTCAGCAGTATCTGCTTCCATGACGGCATTCCGTATTGCGGGCTTGGCGGAAAATAGGTGCCGCCAAAGAAAGGCTTCTTGTCGGGCCGCACAAATACATTCATAGGCCAGCCGCCTCGTCCCGTTGTCAGTTGGACGAAGTTCATATAGATCTGATCGATATCCGGCCGCTCTTCCATATCGACCTTGATGTTGACGAAATGCTCGTTCATTATTGCGGCGGTCGCCTTATCCTCGAACGACTCATGCTCCATCACATGACACCAATGGCACGCCGAGTAACCGATAGATACGAGCACCGGCTTATCTTCGGCGCGCGCCTTCTCGAACGCCTCCTCGCCCCACGGATACCAGTCAACCGGATTGTGCGCGTGTTGAAGCAGATAAGGCGACGTTTCGCCCGCCAGATGATTGCTGAAGGTCTGTTCATTTGACATAAAGCTATTGTTTCACGGCGGGCCGAATCTTTGAAACACTGCTGAGGTCTGCTAAACTTGGCATACCATTATGACACCGCGTTGCCTCTCAAAGTTGCGCCCCATCAAACAACGCGCGGATCTTTTCGCGGGTGATTAACTCCTCCGAGTCTGCGATCGGGACGCTGATCGCGGCATCCGAGCCTTTTTGACACGCGGCGCACGTCCGCCATTGACCATTTTAGGAGATATCACAATGACACCATCAACAGAACTTCGGCGTCCGGTCATAAAGACCGCACTGCCGGGCCCGAAAGCCCTTGAGATCGTAAATGCGGATGAACAATATGTTACACCGAGTTACCCTCGGCCTGATTATAAACTCGTTGCCGACCATGGCTCCGGCGTTTGGATAACGGACGCCGACGGCAATACGTTCCTCGACTGCAACGCCGGCGTGGCCGTCTGCTCGACAGGACACTGCCATCCGGAGATCGTCGCAGCAATAACAAAACAGGCGAATGAACTGCTGCATTTTTGCGGCACCGACTTTTATTACCGCCATATGCCCGCTCTCGGAAAAAAGCTTGATGAGATCGTACCGATCGACGGACCTACAAAAACCCATTTTGCGAACTCGGGTGCCGAGGCGATCGAGACGGCTCTAAAGCTTGCGATGTACCATACACGCAGGCAGAAGTTCATCGCGTTCCAACGTTCGTTCCACGGCAGAACGCTCGGAGCGCTCTCACTTACGTCTTCGAAGAAGGCGCAGAGGCTCGGCTTTATGCGTCAGGCCCTCGATGTGGTGCACATTCCGTATCCAAACAAGTTTCGCCACTTCGTCACCGATCGCCCCGCCGATGAAGCAGCCGTTACACGAGACGTCCTTAATTGGCTCAACAAGGTCTTCGAAACAACAACGCCGGCCGCCGAGGTCGCGGGCATCGTCCTCGAGGTGGTCCAGGGCGAAGGCGGATACGTGCCGGCACCTAAGGAATTCGTAAAGGAACTTCGCCGCATCTGCACCGAGAACGGCATCATGCTGATCGTTGACGAAGTACAGTCAGGAATGGGCCGCACAGGCAAGATGTTCGCTCTCGATCATCACGAAGGCGTCAAGGCCGACATAATCTGCATCGCGAAGGCACTAGGCTCGGGCCTGCCGGTTGCGGCGTGTACCGCTCGTGCGGATATTATGGACTGGCACAAAGGTGCTCACGCATCAACATTCGGAGGCAACCCTGTCGCAATAGCGTCCGCGTTAAAGACCATCGAACTGCTCGAAGACGGGCTTGTCGATAATGCCCGCGAGGTCGGGGCGTATCTCGAAGCAGGGCTCAATAAAATTAAGGAGAAATACAGCGTTGTCGGCGATGTTCGCGGCCTGGGTATGATGCTCGGTGTCGAGTTTGTCAGTGGTTCCGGTGATGATCCGCTGGCTGCGGATGCAGCGCTTCGCGACCGTGTCGAAATGGCATGTTTCGAGCGCGGGCTGATAATACTTGGCTGCGGAACCAACACGATCCGCTTCTCGCCTCCGCTTATCCTTACCAAGGAGAACGCCGACGTCGCGCTTGAGATCTTTGATGAGGCCATCGCCGCCTCGATCTGAAAGGGCCGCAGATGCAATAGAGGCATGGGAGACGCTCAGTTTCCCATGCCTTTTAATTTGTTCGGGGCCGAACAGCGATCCCTACGCTTTTGCCTTCTTGATCTCCTCGATCATTACCGGAACCGCCTCGAACAGGTCGCCGACGATGCCGTAATCAGCAATATCGAAGATCGGTGCCTCCGAGTCCTTATTGATCGCGACTATCGTGCCGGAATTCTTCATTCCGACGATATGCTGGATGGCACCGGAAATACCGAGAGCGATATAGACCTTCGGCGAGACGGTCTGTCCGCTCGATCCGATCTGGCGGTCGATCGGGAGCCAATCGCTGTCGCATATCGGGCGTGATGCCGCAAGGTCGGCACCGAGAACATCGGCGAGTTCCTGTGCCAGTGCGATGTTCTCTTGCGATTTGATACCGCGGCCTATCGCAACGATCGCCTCGCTCTTTGTAAGATCGACAGCGGCTTTAGCCTCTTGGAACGGCGCTTCAGGCGTCATCCGAACATCGCCAACGGCAACGTCCATTTCCTCGACAGCGGCATTTCCCTTTTCCGCAGCGTCACCGCGGAACGCTCCCGATTGGAAGGTAATGAAGTAAGGAGCGTCGCCGCCGATCGTAACATCTGCATCAAGTTTACCCAAAAATATCCGTCGGGTGAGAACGAGAGTACCGCCGTCGTTGCGATAGCGGATGCAATCGCCCACCAGTTCTCTGCCAAAGCGCGTTGCAACCATCGGAGCGAAATCACGCACTTGATATGTGTGCGCCATAACGACGAATTGCGGCGATTCGGCCTTGATCACGGCTTCCCACGCATCCGCGTAAGCATCAGGCGTGTAGGTCGCAAGCTTGTCGTTCTTTGCAACAAGGACCTTTTCCAGTGCGTACTGAGCGATTTCCTGCGTCGGTGCATCGCCGCCGCAGGGGATCACCGCCGCAACGCTAAGCCCGAGCTCGCGGCCGATCGCCTGAGCAGCAGTGATGGCCTCAAGCGATGTCTTGTTAAGAACTCCGTTGTTATGCTCGATAAAAACTAATATCCGGCTCATAAATGTAAGTAAGCATTATCGCAAAAAGGCCGGTTATTGCCAACTGCGAACGCCCAACCCAAGCAGCACCTCATGCCCACGGAATAAACGTGCAAATCCAGTTGTAAAAGCCCGCAAATAGGAGTATTTTCAGACTGATATTGCGCGTTTGAACAGGCTAATGTCAGAGGCTGTACGCCGGCTGAACAACGGAATTTTAACTACTATACCCATCAGGAGACGATCCTGAGTCATTTGGAGGAGAGATCATGAACTTTAGAGATCTTGCCAAACGAGCGACGGCTCTGCTTGGCTTTGTAACGATGCTTTTCGGCGGCAGCCAGTCGGCATTAGGTCAATATGTCTGCCAGCCGAACGGATCGCCGGTCGTTGTTACAGGTTCGATCACCGCAGGCGATGCTACGATGTCGGGCCGTATCAACCGCGACGGCGTGCCTTCCAGTTGTACCGGCGGAGCGCCGACGGCAGCTCCCATTTCAGGTACATTCAGTTATGACGCGTACAACTATACGAATCCGACCGGCCAGGATGTATGCGTGACGGTTGAGTACGATATGACCCAGTGCGGCGGTACAACGAACAACTCGACGCAGGTCGATGCATATTCGTCATTTAACCCAGCCAGCACAAACACTAACGTTATCGGTAAGCCGGGTTTCAGTACTGTCGGAACCGGCACCCTCAGCTTTAGGGTCGCGGCAGGAGCGTCGTTCGTGATCGTCGTTCACGGCGTCGCGTCCGCAGGTACGGGGGTATGCAGCTCGTACACATATAAGCTCACGTATCGAACGGGATGCCGTGAGGCAGGTTACGATCACACGAACGACGGAAAGGCCGACCCGACGTTCTTCCGCTCGTCCGATACGACATGGAACGTTTTGAATTCCGCAGGCGGCACGAATTCGCTGCTTTTCGGCCTCAGCAATGACATCATCACTGCGGGCGATTACACGGGCGACGGCCGCACCGATGTCAGTACGTATCGCCCGACAACAGGCCAATGGTTCTACTCGACAAGCCAGACCTCACCACAGACGAATGTTACTTATCAGCCGTGGGGAATGAACGGCGATATTGCGATCCCGGGCGACTACGATAAGGACGGCAAAAGCGATGTTGCTGTCTGGCGTCCGTCGGATGCAACGGTCTATATTCTGCTGAGTTCGACGAATACGATGCTCTACGGACAATGGGGTGCGAACGGCGACGTTCCCGTAACGGGCGATTTCGACGGCGACCTGTCATCAGACCTTGCTGTCGTCCGCAATGTCGGCGGAACGTATCGCTGGTTCATCCGTAACAGCAATTTCGGGTATGGCTTTGAATACGGCTGCGGAACTTCCACGCCGATCTGTGCGATGGGCGTTCCGTTCGGCAGTTCGACCGACAGGATCGTGTCAGGCGACTTTGACGGTGACGCAAGAAGCGACATCGCCGTTTATCGCCCGTCAACAGGCTTCTGGTATTACCTTGCAAGCTCACTGAATGTTCAAAATGCACCGGGAGCAACTGCCGTACGTTCATTCCAGTGGGGACTCAACGGCGATATTCCGCAGCCTGCTGATTATGACGGTGACAAGATGACTGATTTTGCGGTGTTCCGCCCGTCAACCGGTGTTTGGTATCTCAGCAACAGCGGCGGCGGAGCGTATTCGACGTACAGTTCGCCGACCTGGGGTACGGCGACAGATCAGCCCGCAACCGCTGCGTATCGGCAAACAAATCCGTAAACGCGGCAGCGGCAATGAAACAGGGGCCGTCTGAAAAGGCGGCCTCTTTTTTTGAACGGCATAATAGGGCGGATAACTCAGGCCGCGATCGGCTTACAGACCCTCGACTAAGTAGCTCACGCCGAAGATCACAAGAAAAAGGCTGCCGGAATGACACTTTCCGACAGCCTCTTCTCATTTTAGAGCAAGGTCCGTGCTCAGATGACGCGAGCTTCATTTCGAAGCTTTTCGATCAGCTCGACGGCGCCTGCTTTTGCGTCGCCGTTGCCGAGGATCTGCGTTTGCTTGGTTTTGAGCGGCATATAAACCCTATTTACCGCCGCAGCCGACGCGAACGCCTCGATCTGCGGTGTTACCTCGCGAACTTCTTTACTTTTTGCCGCCATGATGCCCTTTAGCGATGCATAACGGATCTGCGAGATGCCGGATTGAATGGTCAGAAGTGCGGGCAGCTTGTAGGTGAACCACTGATACCAGCCGCTTTCGAGTTCACGCTTCAGCCTGAGCGTGTCGCCGAGGCTTGTGCGGTCAAGCTCAATGACGATCGTCGCGTGCGGAATGCCGAGCAGTTCCGCAAGGATCACGCCCGTCTGGCCGTGACTCGCATCATCGGATTGAAGACCCGAAAAGATCAGATCGGCATTCTCATCACGGATCGCATCCGCGATGGCCTTTGCGATCTGATAGGACGACAGTTCACGGCTGTTCTCAGCAACGATATGTATCGCGCGGTTCGCACCGCGCGCAAGAGCGTCTTTGATAACTGTTTTTGCACTCTGCGGGCCGAGCGTGCATACGACGACCTCGCCTTCGCCCTTCGCCTCGATCGTTCGCAAGGCTTCTTCGAGTGCATAGCCGTCAGACTCATTTGTCTGCATGGCAATGTCCGTCTCGTTTATCCACTTTTCGTCGCCCGAGATGCGAAGGACCGCATCCTTATTGGCGACCTGCTTCATTAGAACGATGATCTTCATAGAACTTAATTGCTCAGCCGCTAACGCTACTCGTCAAACCGCTTGAATATCAAACAAGCATTGGTACCGCCGAACCCGAAATTATTCGAGAGCACATACTCGACCTCGGCTTCGCGGGCCGTATTCGGCACATAATCGAGATCGCAGTCAGGATCGGGGAATTCGTAATTGATCGTCGGCGGAAGTTTCTTTTCGATGATCGACTTGACGGAAAACACAGCTTCAAGGCCGCCGGCCGCTCCAAGTGCATGCCCCGTCATTGACTTTGTCGAACTAACCGGTATCTTGTATGCGTGTTCGCCGAAGACCTTCTTGATAGCAAGCGTCTCGAACTTATCATTGTACGGCGTTGATGTACCGTGTGCATTAATGTAGCCGATCTGCTGCGGCTCGATACCCGCATCGCTCAAGGCACGCTGCATCACGCGAACGGCTCCCGAGCCCGTCTCGTCAGGCATCGTAACGTGAAACGCATCGCCGCTCATACCATAACCGACGATCTCGGCAAGGATGTTCGCCCCACGCCGTTTTGCGAATTCCAGTTCCTCGAGCACCATCAAGCCGGCGCCTTCGCCGATGACGAAGCCGTCACGCTCGAGGTCAAACGGCCTTGATGCGTGCTGCGGATCCTCGTTCCGCGTCGAGAGAGCCCGCATTGACGCAAAGCCCGCAACCGACATCGGAGTGATCGCACTCTCCGTCCCGCCGCAGATCATCGCATCAGCATCACCGCGCTCAATGAGGCGAAAACTGTCGCCGATAGCGTGTGCTCCCGCAGAACACGCGGTTGCCGTCGCCGAATTCGGACCCTTTGCGCCATGCCTGATCGAAACATTTCCGGAAGCAAGATTTACGATCGCAGAAACAATAAAGAACGGCGAAACTCGATCAGGCCCCGAAGTAAGCAGCTTCTCGTGCTCACGCTCGATCGCCCAGAAATCGCCGATACCGGAACTGATATAGGTTCCGACCATCCCGGCATTCGTCTCGTCGATCTTTAAGCCGCTGCACTTTACTGCCTCATCTGAGGCGGCAAGTGCGAAATGCGTAAAGGCCCCCATCCGGCGCGCCTCTTTCTTGTCGAGAAAATCCAACGCGTCAAAGCCCTTCACTTCGCACGCAAAGCGCACGGGAAAGTTCGATGCGTCAAATTTAGTAATGTAATCGGCTCCGCTGGCACCGCGCATTAAGCCATCCCACGCCTGTCCGACGCTGTTGCCGATCGCGGTAACCAACCCGAGCCCTGTTACGACCACCCGACGTTTCATAGTAAATGCAGACCTTAGCGGAGACAATAATTGATGAATTAAGGCCCGCTGTGGTCAGAGGCGGATCACGCCTTATGCTGCTCGACGTACGCGTAAGCGTCCCGTACGCTCTGGATCTTCTCAGACTCTTCGTCCGGTATCTCGATATCGAACTCCTCTTCGAAACGCATCACAAGTTCCACAAGATCAAGCGAGTCTGCCCCAAGGTCTTCAATGAACCGAGCATTTTCGGTAACTTCGGCTTCATCTACACCCAATTCATCAACGATGATCTCTTTGATCTTATCTTGTATTTCCGACATAATTTCTCCTCTTTCTAATTATTATCCAACGCAGAATTCAACCCTTCGGTATTTTCGATATTTGCGTATCTTACTTCGCGGTCGATCTGTCGTACAAGCCCGGTAAGCACCTTTCCCGGCCCGATCTCGACAAAATTATCAACGCCGGAAGCTATCAACCCTTTGACCGACTCGAGCCATCTGACCGGCGACGACACCTGCCGAATCAGTTTATCGGCTGCCGCCGCCCCTCGCGAATTCGGCCCGGCATCGACATTGTGGACGACCGGATACGCTCCGTCCCTAAAATTCACTTTTGCGAGATCTGCCGCAAGCCTCTCTTGCGCAGGCATCATCAGCGCACAGTGGAACGGTGCGGAAACATTCAGCATAATGGCCCTTTTCGCACCTTTTTCCTTTAATATCACGCACGCGCGTTCTACGGCTTCGGCATTTCCCGCGATAACGATCTGCGACGGCGAATTGATATTTGCAGCACTGCAAACCATGCCTTCAGCCGCCTCGCTGCATCCGGCATCAACCTCCTCAATGCCGAGTCCGAGGATGGCGGCCATTGCGCCGACGCCGACAGGCACCGCTTCCTGCATATACGTGCCTCGGAGCCGTACAGTACGGACCGCATCCGAAAATTCCATCATACCGGCGGCAACAAGCGCCGAATATTCGCCGAGGCTGTGTCCTGCCGCAACCGCCGGTACGGCCAAACCTTCAGCGATCGCCGCACGATACGCGGCAACCGACACTGTCAATATCGCCGGCTGGGTATTCGCCGTTAGCTGAAGTTCCGACTCATCACCTGAAAAGCACAGGTCGGACAAGCTGAAGCCTAACGCATCATCAGCTTCCTCAAAAACACTTCGTGCTGCGGGGAATGTGTCGTAAAGGTCTTTCCCCATTCCGACCGACTGGCTGCCTTGGCCGGGAAAAATATACGCGGTCTTGGACATTCGGTCTAAAATCTGATCACGGTACCGCCCCAAGTGACACCGCCGCCAAAGGCTGTGAGAAGCACGATCGTGCCCTCTTTGATCCTTCCGGCCTCGATGCACTCATCCATCGCGATCGGTATGGATGCCGATGAAGTGTTGCCGTGCTCCGCAATATTCGAATATACCTTTTCATCAGGAACACCCAAACGCGAAGCAACCGCGTCGGTGATGCGCTGATTGGCCTGATGCGGTATCACAAGGTCGATATCATCAATGGTCAACCCGGCCTTTTCGATCATTTCGGCCGAAATATCTGCCATTGAACGAACCGCGACCTTGAACAGCTCATTTCCCTTCATTTTGAAGAAATGATCGCGATTATCGATCGTCTCATGGGTCGTCCCCAGCTTCGTTCCGCCGCCGGGCGAGTAAAGCTGCTCTTCGTAGCGGCCGTCCGACTTGATCTTTGTTGCCAGAATGCCCTTACCGCCCGTCACAGGCCCAAGGACAGCGGCACCCGCGCCATCGCCGAAGATGACGCACGTTGTGCGGTCGGTGTAATCGACGTACTTCGTCAAGACCTCAGCACCGATGACCAACGCATACTTGATCGCACCGGTACGGATCATCGATTCAACCATCGTTATACCGTACAAAAACCCGGAACACGCCGCAAAAACGTCCATGCCGGCCGCATTGACAGCCCCGATCTTTGCTTGAATGAGAGCTCCCGTCGAAGGCAATATCTGATCCGGCGTTGTCGTCGCACAAACTATAACGTCGATATCCTCGGGCTTAAGGCCTGAACGCTCGATCGCCTGAAGCGCCGCTTTGACGCCGAACTGCGACGTATATTCGTCCGGAGCAGCCTTATGGCGCTGCTTGATCCCGGTACGCGTAGTTATCCATTCATCGTTGGTATCGACAAGCTTTTCCAGATCGGCATTGGTAAGAATGCCGTCGGGATAAGAATGTCCCATGCCGATGATGCCCGCACGTAGGTCAGTCATGAACTAAATATTATTCGCTTTCTTTGACGTTGATGATCTTGCGGCCCTTATAGGTACCCGTCTTTGTGTCAATGCGATGCGGCACCTTTGCCTCACCCGAGTCCTTATCAATATAGAACTGGGGCGTGCTCAGAGCATCGTGCGCTCGGCGCGTACGGGTGCGTGCATGTGAATGTCGTCGTTTCGGATTTGGCATCTTTACCTCAAAAAAACTGCCGCGGGGCCTATTATCGCTCTGTTTAATGCACTGCTTTCATTCCGTCAGCGGATCTGCTTAAGAGCGGCCCAGCGAGGGTCCGTATCAGATGTAATACAATTACATTTTATCAAATTAAGGTCCGTTCCACACTTCGGACACAAACCTTTACAATCTTCGCCGCACAGCGGCCGGTCGGGCAAAGCGAGAATGATCTGCTCACGTACGGCCTCGGCAATGTCAATTCTGCCATCAAGCGCGTAGCTTTCATCAAGTTCTTCCGCTTCGAGCGAAACATCCGTTTCGCCTTCGGCATCCGGCTCGATAAAAACATCATCGAACTCCGCATCTATCTTAAACAATGTCGTCTGCAAGCAGCGCACACAGGCGAATTCAACATTCGCGGTCAATCGGCCCGAAATGTGAGCTTTCCCTTCGATGCGTTGAGCAACGCCGTGAAGATCGGTTCGGCCCACCGCCTTTGCATCCTCGAGGTCAAGGTCGATCTCGCCTTCGGTAAAGGCCCGCTCGATCACCTTCGGCCTTTCGGTAACGCTTGCAAGTTCAATGATCATCTTCTTGCGATCTCACGGGACCGCCCGCTAAAAGCAAAAGTTTAATTATAGCGGCTCAGCAATTCGTGTCAAACAAATGCTTAGCGTTTAACGGCGGCTCCGACCGCGTCAGTGAGACGTGCATATCCGTGCTCCTTCAGCAATTCCGCAAGCCCGCCCGCGACGTGCCGCGCAAAGCTCGGTCCGTTATAGACAAAGCCCGTGTACGCCTGAATCAGCGAAGCGCCGGACGTTATCTTCTCGAGCGCGTCTGCCGCATTAAAGATGCCGCCGACGCCGACGATCGGCAACTTCCCATCGGTGTACCGAAAAATCTCCGCGATCACAGCGTTCGACCGTTCACGCAGCGGCCGCCCCGAAAGCCCGCCCTCACCGAGCTGTGCAGGATCGCGTGTCCTCAGCCCTTCACGCGAAATGGTCGTGTTCGTTGCGATAATGGCGTCGATCTCGTGCTTGAGACAGGCGGCGGCGGCGGCTCGTATCTGGTCACCTGTCAGGTCAGGAGCGATCTTCACTAACAGAGGCTTGCGGCCAAGCTCCGCGTTCCTGCGCTGCAAAGCCGCAAGCAGTTCATCAAGGCTCTCTGCCTGCTGAAGTTCACGTAATTTCGGCGTATTCGGCGACGAGATATTCACGGCAATATAGTCGGCGGCAGGATGAACCATCTCAAAGGCGGCAAGATAGTTCTCGGCGGCCTCTTCGTTCGGCACATCGCGGTTTTTGCCGATATTTACGCCGATAACGCAATTGCGGGCCGATCTTTTGATATTTGCGGCAACCGCTTCGGCTCCCGCATTGTTAAAACCAAGGCGATTGATAAGTGCTTCGTCATCCGGCAAGCGAAACAGCCGCGGCTTGGCGTTGCCGTCCTGCGGGCGGAAGGTCACGGTTCCGGCCTCGACAAAGCCAAAGCCGAGAGCGGCGAGTGCATCGATCAGCACGCCGTTCTTATCGAAGCCCGCGGCGATGCCGAGCGGCGTTTTGAACGACAGCCCGAACGCGTCGGTCCGCAAGATCTCGTCCGGCTCGAACGCACCTGCGAGAGCGCCGGCGACACCGCTGCGCAATGCCAGCGCACCAAGCTCGTGTGCCCGTTCCGCATCGAGCGAGAACATCGCACGACGTATTATTTTCTCCCAGATCGATCCCACCGTTTGTCGATTCTAGTAGGCTTTGTTACGATTTGCATCGAATGGGAGACGAATTTACTCTGGTCGAAAAGACCCGCATCATGGATTCTACGGCGATCAAGCGAGCTCTTCGGCGTCTTGCGACAGAGATCGTCGAGAAAACTAACGGTGCTCCCGACCTTTATCTTGTCGGGATCCGCCGCCGCGGAGTGCCGCTCGCCGAGCGTTTACGCGACAACATCGAAGCTCTCGAAGGCCATCGCCCCGCATACGGCATACTCGACATAACATTGTACCGCGACGACCTTTCGACGGTCGGGGCCAATCCGGTCGTGAACCGGACCGAGCTTGCCGAGGATATCGAAGGCAAGAATATCATCCTCGTCGATGACGTACTTTATACGGGCCGGACGATCCGAGCCGCGCTCGATCAGCTTATGGATTTCGGCAGGCCGCGCAAAGTACAGCTTGCCGTGCTTGTTGATCGCGGCCGCGAACATCGCGAGCTGCCGATCCAAGCTGATTTTGTCGGCACGCATGTCTCGACAAAGCAAAGCGAGATCATAAAGGTGATGCTCAAGGAGTTCGACGAGGTCGAGGCAGTTGGTATCTTCGAAAGGCCGGCTTGAATACGAAGCAAGGTTAAATGCCTTGCTTTTTTTCTTGTGCGATGAGTGCTGATTTTCACACAAAGGACGAAAAACCATTCCGCAGACGCGATCTGCTTGGCATACGCAGCCTAACGCCCGAGGCGATCGTGGGCATTCTCGACACAGCGGAAACATTCAGCGAAATTTCCGAACGCGAGGTCAAGAAGGTGCCGGCGCTTCGCGGCAAGACGGTGATAAACCTTTTCTTTGAGAATTCCACGCGAACACGCACCTCGTTCGAGCTTGCGGCGAAGCGGCTCTCGGCGGATGCAGTGAACATCAGCGTCGCCTCATCCAGCGTAACGAAAGGCGAAACGCTGCTCGACACGGCGTTGAACCTCGACGCGATGGCGCCTGACTGCATCGTCGTACGTCATTCTTCGGCGGGCGTGCCGCATCAGCTTGCAAAGGTGAGCCGCGCGGCGATAGTCAACGCGGGCGACGGTGCCAACGAACATCCGACACAGGCTTTGCTCGATGCGATGACGATCCGCGAACGCAAAGGCGGTTTCGGCGGGCTTGAGGTCGCGATCATCGGCGACATTCTTCACAGCCGCGTCGCGCGATCCAACATCCATTTGCTTACAAAGCTCGGCTCGCGTGTGCGTGTCGCAGGCCCGGGCACGCTGGTCCCGAAGAACTTTGCTTCACTCACGGACAACCGGATGCATGACGCGGAAGGTCGAAGCGCGGAGCCGCCGCTCACGGTTTGCGGCAGTATCGAGCAGGCGATAGATGGGGCCGACGTCGTTATGATCCTTCGCATACAGCGCGAACGCCAGGACGCCGCGTTCTTCCCGAGCCTGAGCGAGTATTCGATCCATTACGGCTTGACGAATGAGCGTTTGAGCCTTGCAAAGCGTGACGCTATCGTCCTGCATCCCGGGCCGATGAACCGCGGCATCGAGATAGCATCGGAGGTTGCCGACAGTTCCCGTTCGCTGATCCTCGACCAAGTAAAATACGGCGTCGCGGTACGCATGGCGGTGCTTTACCTTGCGACAGGAGGCAGCCCGACCGCACCTTAGCCGCGTTCAACGGCAGCACGACACGATGAAACTACTGATAACGAACGGCCATGTCATTGATCCTTCCGCACAAGTGAACGGCGGCCGCAGCCTGCTGATCGAGGACGGACGCATCGCGGCGCTGCTCTCGCCCGGCGAAGCAGCGCCCGAGGGCTGCGAAGTTTTTGACGCAGGCGGCCTTGTCGTTGCTCCGGGTTTTATCGATATGCACGTACATTTGCGTGAGCCGGGCCACGAGCACAAGGAGACGATCGCGTCGGGCTGCGCCGCGGCCGTCGCCGGCGGATGGACAAGCGTTTGTCCGATGCCGAATACCGATCCCGTCAACGACAACGCGGCGATCACGCGATATATGATCGAGCAGGCCGAGCGTGCGGGCCTCGCCAACGTCTTCCCCATCGGCGCCGTTACAAAGGATTCCGCGGGCAGTGAACTTGCAGAAATGGGCGAGATGAAGGCGGCCGGAGCCGTTGCGGTTTCGGATGACGGCCGGCCTGTGGCGAGCGCGGGCATTATGCGGCGGGCTATGCAGTACGCGGCGGATTTCTCGCTGCCGGTGATAGATCATTGCGAGGACAAGTCCCTCTCCGCGGGCGGCGTTATGCACGAAGGCCGCATCTCGCTGCTGCTCGGACTAAAAGGAATGCCCGCCTTGGCGGAGGAAGTCGATGTCGTACGCGACCTTTTGCTTGCGAAGGAAACAGGTGCGCATATTCACATCGCACACGTTTCGACAAAGGGTGCGGTCGAAGCGGTCAGACGTGCGAAGCAGGAAGGCATTCGCGTTACGTGCGAGGTAACGCCGCATCACTTTACGCTGACTGACGAGGCTGTCGCGGGCCTGGGCGACGGGCATTCGCCTGATTCCGCGTACGATACGAACACAAAAATGGCACCGCCGCTTCGCAGCGAACAGCACCGTCAAGCCGTCGTCGAAGCGATAGCCGACGGCACCATCGACGCGATCGCGACCGACCACGCACCGCACCACGCCGACGAAAAGGCGCTCGAATACGATCGTGCGCCGTTCGGCATCACGGGGCTTGAGACCGCGGTCGGCCTCGCGTTCGAAAGGCTCGTCCACACCGGCGTCATCGGCATTGAAAGGCTTGTCGAACTCTGCTCAACGAATCCCGCACGCATCTTCGGCCTCGAAGGCCGCGGGTCGCTCGCTCCCGGTTCCATCGCCGACATCACGATCCTCGACCCCGATCACGCGTGGAAATTCAGCGTCGCCGACTCGCGTTCGAAGTCGAAGAACACGCCGTTTGACGGCCGTGCCTTCACCGGCAAAGCCGTCGCGACGATCATCTCCGGCCGGATCGCGTTCAGACTGCCTTGAACCGGCAGCAAGATAAACCAAAGACTCGCGCCCTGACTTGCCGGCAGCTTTTTGCTTTTTGAATTGCCGCTGGCTTTAGCTTTTGCTTTTAGAATTGCCACTAGCTTTAGCTAGTGGAGGACAAAGGCAGGAAAGGGCTTGGGCTTAAGCCCAACAGACTGTTTGGATCATTGGGCTAAAGCCCGAAAGTTTGAAGGCAGCCTATCCACTAGCTAAAGCTAGTGGAAATTCAAACCGCTTTATGCCGCGATCGCCCTCAATCGAGTGAAAGAGCTTACCACGGCCTAGAGGCCGTAGCTAAGCGACGGAATGCGCCATCGAACGGCCCTGGCCGAGCGAGTTAGCGAATTACCACACGCAACTTATGGAATGGATATTTGACCCGAATATTTGGATCGCGTTTGTGACGTTGCCGCCGTTCGAGCCGATGCTTTGGTTGGGCAACATCATCGTTATCACGACACTTTCGGGCTGTGCCGGCCGATGTGCGAAGCACATCAAATAACATTAGCTGCATATGCAGCGTAACGGAATGTGTAGAATGTAAACGACGAACAACCAAGCTTGTGAAACACGCGGCACGTCCGGGCTTAGCCACGCCATTTATGGCGTGGCCGAGATTCAACCGCTAAGTTTGATAATTCGGCACGAGCGGGCGGCAAATTCGCCGAGATTCGTGCAGATCGTGCGAATCATCGCAAGTACACCGCGGCCGATACAGCTTTTGCGGCAATTTTGCTAACATCTACCAAGCCACAGAGGCGATCGTATGAAACAAATAACCATTGCGGCATTCATATTCCTGCTTGCCGGGCTTGCCTCGGCACAGGTTCGGAGCATTTACACGAGCACATCTGAAAAGGCCTGCAAGGAGCGCGATGCGGGCGACAGCGACGGCGGTGAGTACATCGGAACGTGTCCCGGCGTCAGCGGCTACAAGCTCGAACTTATCGAAGGCGACCTGCGGCAGACATTGAACGTCATAACACCGGCAAAAAAGACGCTCCGCTTGAGGTTGAACGAGTTTTTCAGCGCATTTTCGGCGATCGGTGAAAAGATAGAATGGCGCGTCAGGCGCGGTGTTCCGTTCGCCTTGATCGCACGCTTTAACGTCGCGGGCGATGTCGATGATACGAAACGAATTTCTTACCTTATGGTCGCAAAGGTCGGGCCGAAAGAGTCGTGCATTACCGACATCGTAAAGCCTGCGGCAAAGCAGAACGAAACGGCACGAAAGCTTGCAGATGAAGCTCCGTCAAAACCCTGCAAAGCGGTCGGCACTGAAGATTGAACTGTATGGAGTGGATAACTGATCCCCAGATCTGGCTCGCGTTCATCACGCTTTCGGTGCTCGAACTCGTCCTCGGCATCGACAATATCATCTTTATCTCGATACTTTCGGGCAAACTGCCCGAAGCGGATCAGCCGCGAGCTCGCTTTATAGGCCTTGCGCTCGCACTCGTGATGCGCGTCCTGCTGCTGCTCTCGCTTACGTGGATGATGGGCCTTGTCGCGCCGCTTTTCACGGTCGCGGGTGTTGAATTCTCGGGCCGCAGCATAATACTTCTCGTCGGCGGCCTTTTCCTTATCTTTAAGAGTACGCACGAGATACACGGTTCGCTCGAAGCCTCGGAAGGCGAACAGCGGCGCTCGTTCTATTCGGGTTTTGCCGCGGTCATCATTCAAATAATGCTGCTCGACATCGTATTCTCGCTCGATTCGGTCATTACGGCCATCGGTATGTCGAACAACATTTGGGTAATGATCGCAGCGGTCGTTGTCGCGATCATCGCGATGATGCTCTTTGCAGGGCCGATCGGCGCCTTTGTTCTGCGCCATCCGTCCGTCAAGATGCTTGCCCTCGCCTTTCTGCTGATGATCGGCCTTACGCTAATCGCTGACGGCCTCGGCTTTCATATTCCAAAAGGCTACGTCTATTTCGCGATGGCTTTCTCGGTCTTTGTCGAGATGCTGAACCTTCGCATCAGAAAGACGACCGATGCCGTACAGCTCCATACGTCGTACACGCCGGATCGCGAACCCTCGGCATAGGATGTGCGGCCGCGGGCTTCAGAACTCGGCCGCGCGTTCGAATTCCATCATCTCGCCGGTTGCCGGATGCTTGAAGCAAAGACGAAAAGCATGCAGGAAAAGGCGTTCGGCACGCCGGCCGCCGCGTTCAATGTCGCCTACGATCGGATGGCCGATCAATTCGCAGTGGATACGCAGCTGATTGGTGCGGCCCGTAACGGGTTCAAGCTCAAGAAGCGTCGTGTCATAGCGGCGTTCACGCACAAGAAAGCGCGATTCCGAATGTTTGCCGTCGTCCTTTACGCTCCAATGTTTCAATTCCGCGTACCTGCCGATCGGAGCAAAGATCGTGTCCGAATCAGCCGTTACGATGCCTTCCACAACCGCGAGGTAACGCTTCTCGACCAGCTTGCGCATAAAGCCGGCCGACAGCCTGCGGTGGGCTTTCGGCGTTTTTGCGATCACAACAAGCCCTGAGGTCTGTTTATCAAGGCGATGCGGAAGTCCCGGACGAATGATCCGTTCACGGCCGTCATTAAGATGGTGGACGACGCCGTTGAGCAGCGTCCGTGTGTTCTCGCGGTGCGACGGATGCATCAGCATACCCGCAGGTTTGTTCACGACAAGTATGTGCGCGTCCTCGAACACGATGTCCAGCGCCATCACCTCGGGCCGCATCGCCGTACCGCGAGCCGCATCAACATCGATCTCGATCAGATCACCCGCCCGAAGCCGCCGGCCGATGTTCTCTTCGCGTCCGTTCACCTCGCAACGGCCGCCGCGTACAAGCTCGCGTATGTACATCTTGCTCACGCGCGGAAAAAGAGTGAGAAGCGCGTCCTCAAGCCGCATCTTTCGCAGTTCGTCGGGCACAACTATCAAATGACGCTCTTCCATCGCTCGCCATTATAGCAAGTGGCCGCACATACACCGCCGCATCGCGTGCGAACAGGTGAAAAAGCCGTACGATGAAACCGGATGCGGAAACAATTCTGGTCGGACAAAAGGCTTTTCGGTACAATATTTAACCGACACGCCGCAGCGTATGACGAATGAGCAGCATCTGATCGACGGCCTTCCCGACAAGGAAGCCGCGCAAAGCTTTATCAAACGCCTCGAAGAGCGTCATCCCTCCGCGCTCGCGAAGCTGCGGCGAAAGGAAGCGTTGCTCGCGGACGTGCTTACGATCGTTTCTTACAGCCCGCTTCTCGCAACAACGCTGCTCCGGCATCCCGAATACTTCTGGTGGCTCGAACGCCGCCGCCTCGACAGCGGCGTGCGCGGCAGGCAGGAAATGTCCGAGTCGCTCGCACGTTTCGCCCTCACGAATTCGCAGCTTGATACGCCGGCGATGTATGCGCGGTTCCGCCGCCGCGAACTCCTGCGCATTTATCTGCGCGACATCCGCTCGCTCGCTACGATCGCCGAGATCACCGAAGAGATATCTAACCTTGCCGATGCGATCCTAGGATCGGCACTTGAACAAGCCCGCCGCGAGGCCGATAACCGTTATGGAGCACCGCAGGAAACGAACGAAAAAGGCCGCGCCGCGCGCTCCGATATCTGCATCGTTGCCTTGGGCAAGCTCGGTTCGCGCGAGCTTAACTATTCTTCTGACATCGACCTGCTTTTCATTTACTCGAACGAGGGCAAGACGGCAGGCAACGGAACAAAGGGGCAGATCACCAATCGCGAATACTTCATAAAGCTCGCCGAGATCGTCATTAAACTCGTCGGACGCGACACGACCGAAGCAGCTTACCGGGTCGATATGCGGCTGCGGCCCTACGGCACGCTCGGTTCGCTTGCAATGTCGCTGACCGACACCATCGCGTATTACAAGAACGAAGCACGTCCGTGGGAGCGGCAAGTGCTTGTGCGTTCGCGTCCCGCCGCAGGTGATGCGAAGGTGTTTTCGCGGTTCTACGCGGCTGCCGAGCCGCTTATCTATCCGCTGGATGAAGATGTCGCCGCTGCACTCGATAATGTGCGGCGTTCAAAGGAAAAGATAGATATATCACGGCTTGATCGCCGCGGATTCGACGTAAAACTCGGCCGCGGAGGCATACGGGAGATCGAATTCATCGCACAGGCCCTCCAGCGTGCACACGGCGGACGCGACGCTTGGCTTCGTATGCCCCACACGCTCATTAGCCTCGATCGCCTTGCCGACCGCCGCTTGATCTCAAGCGAAGAGCTTACCGGCCTTGCTGCGGCGTACGCATTCCTGCGAAAGACCGAACACGTCCTTCAGATGGAGAACGGCCTGCAAACTCACGAACTCCCGACCGATAACGAAAAGCTTAACCTTCTTGCACGGCGTCTCGGCTTTGCCGCAAGCAGCGAGTTCGACGCTGCGTTGACGCGCCACTGCGGCCGTGTGTCGGCTGTATTCATACGGATCTTCGGCACAGAGGACGCGCCTGCCGTGCCGCTGATGCCGACACGCGGCGAAGGCCGCTTGGATCGCACACAAGACCGTCGAACACCGATCCGAGAGGCGATCGACGCCGCCCAACTCGACCTTGATGACGAACAGGCCGCTGTTATTGCAAAGATCGAGGCGTCTTCGCTGTTCCTCTCCGAAATGATCGCGGCCTTGCCCGCCCTGGCCGAAGCCATACCGAGCCGTACCGAGATGGCGGAAACACCTGACTTCGAGGCCGAATTGCTGGACGCGGTCGAGGAAGCCCGCGATTTCGGCACTCGGCTGACGGCTCTTCGCACACGTTGGCCGCAGCTGCTCATCGGCATCGCAGCCGCTGATCTTTTGGGCGAGATCGATATAAAGGAAGCCAAACGCCGACAGACCCTGCTTGCGGAAGCAAGCATCAAAGCCGCACTTTTTGCCGTCGAACGCGAACTTGCACACCGTTCGATGCCCGTGCCGATCGAGTTCGAACTCGCCGTACTCGCACTCGGCAAACTCGGCGGCGGCGGCCTCGATTACGGCTCCGACCTCGATCTGGTGCTCGTCTATTTCGACCCGAGCCGGCAGATCGGTGAGCTGTCGCCGCCCGAATTCTATTCACGCGCGGTCGAACTTTTTACGAACGCACTCTCGTCGATGACAAGAAACGGCAATCTTTATCGCGTCGATCTGCGGCTGCGGCCATTCGGCACGAATGGGCCGAGCGCCATCTCGATCGATGCGTTTCTCGATTATATGAGAGAAACTGCCGCTGTCTGGGAAATGCTTGCCTTCGTCAAGCTCCGAAGTGTCGGCGGCGACCCAAGCCTGAGCGACAACGTCGAACGCGAGATGCGCGGCATTCTGCACGAGCGCGCACGCAGTATCGACGCAGATGCGTTCCGCACCGAATCACGCCGTATGCGGATCGCTCTCGAAGAACGAAAGCAGTTCGGCCGCCGCTCCTCTGATATTGATATCAAATACGCAGCAGGCGGAATGCTGGACGTCTATTTCGCGATGCGATACCTTCAGCTTCGCGACAACGTTCCGGACGAGGCACTCGACCGCTCGACGATCGCTATGCTTGAGCGTCTGAGATCGGCAGGCTCGCTTTCAACTCAGCAGTATTCGGACCTGAGTTCGGGATACAGTTTCCTTTCCGAGCTTGACCACGCCTTGAGGCTGACGCTTGGACGTCGAACGGTTTTGCCGTCCGCCGATGCGGCGACACTCGGCTTGATATGTGCCGGAATGCGGATCGCTTCGCCGCCCGAGCTTCTCGAACAGCTTACGCTTCATCGATTGGCCATCAGAAGTGCTTTTGACGAGATACTTCCGGCCGAAGCGGTTACTTCACTTCCGAATGAGCCTGCGTAACGAACAGTTCTTCGAGCGACTGCTTTACAGGATGTATGGAGATCAGCCTGCCGCCTGCTTCTCGGGTAATGGCGAGCACGGCGTCGATATCCGATTCGTCGAGGATGGTGATCGTAACACCTTTCGGCTTCGAGACAAGCACGGCTCCGGCAACGAACTCTATACGCTCACGGATCGCATCAGCCGTAACTCCTTTAACAATGATCTCAAGCCCGCGCTCATCGCCCGCTCCGATCAGCAGCTCGTTTAGGTCGCCGAACGCCGCAAGCCTACCGCCGCGAAGGATCGCAACTTCGTCGCAAAGGGCCTCGATGTCTGTAAGAATGTGCGTTGACATAAAGACCGTCTTGCCCTTGTCACGCAGGCCTGCGATAAGTTCCCGGATCTCACGGCGTCCCACAGGGTCGAGGCCGCTCATCGGCTCATCCATAAAGATGACCTCAGGATCGTTGATCAACGCCTGCGCAAGCCCTACGCGCTGGAGCATTCCCTTCGAGAATTTTCGAAGCTGGCGGTGCCAATCCTTTTCCTGCAGGCCTACTGCGTAAAGCAGTTCCTCTGCTCTCGCCTGTCGCTGCTGTTTTGTAGATCCGAATAGTTCTGCAAAGTAATTCAGCAGCTCGAACGCGGTCAAATAGTCGTAAAAATACGGATTCTCGGGACAATAGCCGATGCGGCGATGCATAGCGACATCACCGATATCGCGGCCGAGTATCTTTGCAGAACCGGCCGTCGGGAACTGCAGCCGCATCAATGTCTTGATCGTTGTGGTCTTGCCTGCGCCGTTTCCGCCAAGAAATCCGAAGATCTGCCCGGCGCGGACGTTCAACGTGAGGCCATCGAGGGCAAGCACACGCTTTTTCCGCCAAAAGCCCGTCTCATACTGCTTCGAAAGTCCGTTTATCTCGACTGCGTATTCCATATCGTAGTAACTATTCCGATCACTGACCGCCATTTGAAGCTGTTCCCGAACGCCGATCATCGACTGCCGCCGCGCATTTTTCGCGGTCAAGCACAAATGGGGTGCCGGCGGGCGAGACGATCCGGTTCTGTGCATCAATTTTAAAGTCGCGGCGGCCGGGAAGCTGCACATTCATCAGGCTCGCATTTATTTCGCGAAGATCGGTGACACAATGGCCGGTCCGCTGTTTGTATTCGGCAAGGGCGTTGTTCATAGCGTCGGTGTCATCAAGCGCGTCCAACTGGTCGAGCCGCCTCTGTGCCGTGATGCGTGTCTGTTCATCAGCAGCATCGGCGAGCATTTGGGTGTATATCACGCGAGCTGTCGCACGGCTCGCGCCCTCGGTCTTCATCGATGCGGCCATCAGTTTCATGAACGGAGCGGCCCCTGCGACCTCAGAACCTTTTTCATAGGTCGCGGCGGCATCATCGTAACGTTTGAGTCGCCAATAGATGTAGCCCAGATGTTGATAGAGCCTCCACTGATCGGGATTGTTCGCAATGCCCTTCTCGGCTATCGCAATTGCCTTGTCGGGATCGATCGCCGGCAGAACGATCGCGCCGTAGGCGTACGGAGCGATGAAATGCGGATCGAGCGTTGTCGCGGCATCAAGATACGGATAAAGAAGCCTCGGGTTCAGCGACCGCAGATCACCGAGGTCGATATCCTCATCCTGTTTTTCGACGAGTTTGCCGCCAATATATTGAAGCGCCCGCATCCAATACCAATCAGCGATCAAGCCTTCAAAGCCTAATGCAAAACCCTTCAGATGCGAGACGTCGAACATCAGATCGGAATCCTCATAACCCGCAGGAAGCGTCGGACGCCTGAGATCAAGGAACGGCCGTGCCCATGCCACCGCCGCTACGCCCGCAATAGCAATGACGGCCGTGATCGCAGCCGAACGTATGCGACCCGCAGTGTTCATTTGAAATTCCGCCTTCTAAAAACCAACACGGTTATTACGAGAACGACCGCGTCGTAGCCGACCGCATAAACAGTCGCTCCGCCGAGGAATGCGGCCGTCGGCACTTGGCCGTTCGCCGCGTTCACGATGAAGCTGAAATTCGATAGATTCGGCAGGATGTAATAGAGCGCCGAAAAGAACCATACGGCTGCGTTCGAGCCGAGGCTTGTCGCAAGATCGAGCAGAGAGGCAGAGAAATGCCCAATAATGAATACAAAGAATGTCAGCAGAGCCGACAACGCCGGCGTCGAGAATGACGAGAACATTATCGCAACGGCCGTCAATATCGTAAGTTCCAGGAAAATAAGCACTACGGCTCCCCAAACCGAAGGTATGAGCGACGAGCCGCCTACATATAACAGGGCGAGCGATACGCCGACTCCCATGACGGCGATGTTGAGCAGGAGCGTCAGGCAAAGACCGAGATATTTTCCGACGATGAATTCAGCACGCGTTACGGGCTTTGCAAATACGGAATAGACCGTACGCTTTTCGATCTCTTTCCACACAAGTCCGACGCCGACAAATATCGCGATGAACGCCCCGAAAAGCAGCACCGCGCTCAGCCCGAGATCGACTATTACGCGCTCGTCCTGGCCCGCGGTCAGTTCGCCGAGGAATATCGCACTCGCCGTTATCAACAGCACAAAAACGATCAAATTGTATAAGATCCGATCGCGTATCGCCTCGCGAAAAGCATTTTTCGCGATGGCCATGATCCGGGGCAGGGATCGTGTTCCTTCGTTCTGCATTATCTGAGGTAAAGGTGCGTGCACGTCACGCAACGCGGTATTTTATCATATTAAGGGGTTGCTTCGGGCGTATCGCCGGGGCCGTTATCCGAATACTGTATGGTCGCATTCGTTGGCGGGAGTTCAGCCGGCGGCATGATGGACGGGTCAGCCTGCGAGAGTTGAAACGCCTTAAGCCCGCCGTCCTTTATCAAATGATACCAGCCCTTTGCCTGCCGCGGCTCGATCGATCTGGCGATGTCGAGATGTTCTGCGGCCGCATCCGTCTTCCCTATCGACTCCAAAAAGAGTGCGAACTCGGTCTGCATATAGACCGAACGCGGATAAACAAGCACGCCTTCGCGGTACGCATCTTCGGCTCCTGCGGCGTCGCCGGCGGCCATTCGCTGCTTTGCAAGCTCTGAATACGTCAGCGACATCGCGATGCCGTGCTCAATACCCTTTTGCGTCATCTTGGCGGCATCCGCAAAGTCTCCCATCGAACGGAAACGAGCGGCGTATGAGAGATACGCTCCCGAATATTCCGGGTCGATCGCAAGTGCCTTTTTGTAATCGGCGATCGCGCGTTCGTTATCAACGGTACTCTCGGCATCACGGACGAAATACTCCGCCGCGGCTTTTGACGCTCCGTAGCCGAGCATAAGGATGGTCGATAATATGCCGAACGCGAAAAGCGCCTTTTTGAGCCGCCCGTTGCCGGCGTCGTTCGGTGCCGGTCGAAGTACCGAAACAGCCGCCGCAAAAACAAAGAAAAATGCTGCACCGTTCTGCGCCGATCGGAACGAAAATGAGCTGACCATCGAACTCACCGCGAACGCCGCCATTCCGCCTATCGCCGCCCATAAGATCAGCTTGTCTGCGTCAGTTTCGGCACCACGCTTAAAAACAGCCCAACCGAAGATCACGAACGGCGCAAAGAATAACGCCAGCCCTATAACACCAAGTTCGCTTAACACCTGCAGCGGCTCCGAATGTGCCCTTTCGACCAAAATATCCTCGGCGACCTCCGGCTGTTGAAAAAACGTGTCATGCCGGCGGAACGCAATTCTTGTATTATTGAACTCACGTCCGAAATTGTCGGCGCCGACGCCTAATAGCCAGTGATCTTCAAACATTTGCGATCCAACGGCCCAGATAAATACTCGAAGCTTTGTTGAACTTCGCTCCGGATCGCTCGTGCCGGAGAGGTAATTTGATGTTGACGGAACATCTGATAAATAACTGAAATAACCTTGAAAGGCCAAAGTGAATGCCACGGCCAGTACGGCCGCCACTGCCAACTGACGCCAGAGCCTCCTGCCTGTCGATAGGACACATCCAACAAAAAATACAGCAAAACCAATAAGCCCCGCCAGAAATGCCCCCTTACTGAGTGCGAACATGGACGCCTGCCAGGACAGAATCGCCGAGGCGACAATTGCGTATCGCCAAACGCCCTTTGACACAATGGCGGCTCCCAGCAACAAGGGTGAGATCGTGGAGAGCAACTCTCCAAATTTCCCATAGCGAACGCGAAGAAACGCCTCACTGTCCGAAAAATTCGTGATCGAAAGATAATCCAACAGACACAGGATTCCAATGATGCCGCCTGCAATGCTGAGTATTCCAAAAATGAGGCCGAGATCGTTCTGCAGCCGGACTATCGCAAGAACGGTTAAGAACACGGCAAGGTAAAGGCCCCAAAGCAAAGTATGGTGTAGGATCGATTCGATGGAGTTAGCCCATACCGATGACAGACAGCTCCAGACGGCGAAAGCGGCAATAGCACAAAGGATCTGGGTATCGTTTCTCCTTAGTACGGCGATCAGCAACCGTACCCTGACCCCTGAAATTCGAACGAGCAGTAAAACCAACAGCTCTGCGATCGCGACCGCTGATTCCGCGCGATACGGATGAGCTACCGGAATGACCGGGGTAGGCAGATAAAACAGCACCAACAACAATGACGCTGCGAATAGTACCGACGCCACAACGATTGGCGTTCGGCCGAGTCGAGCGGTGTTGGTTTGATCAGGGACTGCGACAGTCATTCGGTAGGCCGGCATAGCCGCTAAATCATTACTCAAAATTCTAACATCGCAACCGGCGGAAACAATATCTCGAGCGCGGTATATGGCGCAAAGGACAAAAAAGGCGCATTAAAGGCGCCGGTCAGTAAACATCCGGAATGTCGGCAACTTATAACGGCGGAGCTGACCGCACGGCAGCAATGGTCGTAAAATGTGTGAGCATCGTGTCTGTCCGTACCACTCCGTCGGTCGAAACACCAAAGCGGCGAGCTCCTGTCTGGGTTAAGCCCGAAGTATTTGTCGGAACGGCCGAAAAGGCGAATTGCGGAAGATCGGTAGGTGTCTGGCTGGTCTTCGCCCCGACAAAGGAGTACCCGTCCTTTTGACCGGAGGCCAGAATGCCGTCGATGATCGCATCAGCCGCGAGTGCGGGAAAGACCGCGGTATCAAAGGCAGTGTTCCCTGCAAAGTTGCCATTGCCGCGCGTTGCGGCGTAAACATTCTGTGCGCCGTGGAACACACGCATCGTGGCGATCGCACTTGCCTCGTTGGCACTTCGCCGTGCCGCCAAGAAATTTGGAACTGCGATGGCGGCCAATCCGCCAATTATCACGACCACGATCAATAGTTCGATGAGCGAGAATCCTGTTTGGTGTGTTCGCATGGCGCTGCCTTCCGTAAGTACCATTACCAATCAAAATGACGGCGGAAAACACTCTCGTGTCTCCCGCCGTGCAAAGTTTAGGTCGAGTTAGCTGTTAGTTGCTCATCGGCGATGCGCCTTCAACTGCTGCAACGGTCGCATACTGTGAAGCGACGGTCGTGTCAGCCTTGAGCACACCATCGGTCGAGACACCGAAGCGGCGGGCACCCGTAGCGGTCACACCGCTCGTGGTTGACGGGATCGCACTGAACGCGAATGTTGCAGGAGCCGTTGCCGACGAAGCGACACGCGCGCCGACGAAGTTATAGCCGCTCTTCGTACCCGTTGCGAGAACGCTGTCGATAAGGCCCGGCGTTCCGAGAGCCGAAAGAGCCGTACCGTCAAATGACGTTGCACCGGCGTAGTTGCCGCTGCCATACGTCGAAGCGTAGGTCATCTGAGCACCATGAAGTGTGCGCATTGCTGAAACTGCTGAACCTTCGTTCGCGCTGCGGCGTGCAGCAAGCAGGTTAGGGATGGCGATCGCGGCGATGATGCCGATGATTACGACGACGATCAAGAGTTCGATAAGCGAGAAGCCCTTTTGGTTTTTCATTTGTAGTTCACAATCTCCTAAAGATTTTTGAGTCGGTTTTATACCTTTCCCAGGCACCCTTTCGTTAACAAGCAGCGTGCCAAAGACGACAAACAAGACCGGAGACAAGAGATAGGGAGCCAGAACATCATTGTTTTCAGTATATTAGCAACATCGATGGCAAGAGGTGTAAAGCCCGAATTTGAGAGAGCACTCTGGATTTATAGGTCGGATTAACAGAATTTGGCAAGAATATGGTGACACTTTTTGTCAGACGGCTGAAGAAAAAGGCCGACCGGAGAAAACAGACAGAACGGCTGAGAAAACAGAAGGCATGCTATCGAATGAGGTGGCCAAGAGAATGGATGGGGCGTGAGGGTCTTCGCCATTACTGTCTATTTTATTTGCGTTCTCTACTTTTGCGATTTGAAGAGCGTCCCTTTGACGGGATTATTTTGCATTGACACTAGCATCGCCAATATTTCGTCGTATTGATTGTAAATATCGACAGCGGCCGTTCGATCGATGTAGCCGCACCTAACGGCAAGTTCGATCCACGTTTGGGTTTCAGCGGCCTCGCCTTCCGAGTCGTTCAATTTGGCGATAAAAGCAGCTTCATAACGGCGTTTACGCCACGCCTCCGCAATGTTTGCGGCAACTGAGCGAGATGAGCGGCGTACCTGGTCGGTAAGCGAATAGGTCTCCTGCTTTGGAAAGGACCGGCTCAGGTCAAAGATCATCATTGCCGCTTCAAGAGCTTTTTGATAGACCACCAGGTCTTGATGACGCAGAATCTTCTTATTATCCATCCACTTTGTCCCTCGTCTGCTGTCGCTGGTCTCTCGTCTATTCCGCAGACCGCATACGTGCTGACAGTTCGCGGATGTCGTGTTTATCGAGCAGGTGGCGGAGCGAGCGGACGGGCATTTCGAGGAGTTCGGCGGCTTTTGTCTGGTTGCCGCCGGTCTTTCGCAGAGCCTCGACGACGTAGGTGCGTTCCAGATTATCGAGATGCTTTGAGAGGTTGATCCCGTCCTCGGGAAGTTCGAATTCTGACTTGATCCGGGAAGGATTGTAGTTGGTTATGTGGTCGGGCAGGCGCTCGGGCTGTATCTCGTCGCCGCGTTCCAAGGCAACGGCTCGCTCGATCGTATGCTCAAGCTCGCGGACGTTGCCGTGCCACGCGTAATTTTCGAGCATTTGCATCGCCTTTGGCGAGATCGTTACGCTGCGGCCGCTTTGGTCGCAGAATTTGCGTACAAAATGTTCGACGAGATCGGGAATGTCCTCAGAACGGTCGCGCAGCGGCGGCAGGTCGATCGGTATCACCGAAATGCGGTAGAAAAGGTCCTCACGGAACGTGCCGTCGTCGGCCATCTGCCGCAGGTCGCGGTTCGTCGCCGCGATCACGCGGGCATCGACCGCCATTTCATTATGAGCGCCGACAGGGCGAACGCGCCGCTCCTGCAGCACGCGCAGCAGTTTGACCTGCATCGACGGCGACATCTCACCGATCTCGTCCAGAAAGATCGTTCCTTTGTCCGCAGCTTCAAAAAGGCCCTTTCGGTTGGCATTGGCACCCGTGAACGCGCCTTTCACATAGCCGAAAAGCTCCGATTCAAGCAGCGTCTCAGTAAATGCGCCGCAGTTTATCGATATGAACGGCCGGTCGCCGCGCGGGCCGCGGTCATGTATAGCACGCGCGACAAGTTCCTTTCCGGTGCCGCTCTCGCCGCTTATAAGTACGGTGGACTGGACCTCGGCAACCGTCTCGATCATTTGAAAGACGGCATCCATCTTTGCTGAATGCCCTACAATGTTCTTTACGCTGCCCCGCTCGCGCTGTGCGCGTTTGAACGCGCGGTTCTCGCTAATGAGTTCCTGTTTTTCAAGCGTCTTGCGGACGACGAGTTTTAGCTCTTCGACATCGAACGGCTTTGAAACGAAATCATCCGCGCCGAGCTTGAAAGCCTCGCGTGCCGTATCGACCGAGGCAAATGCCGTCATAAAAATGATGCCGATATCGGGAAACGTCCCGCGGAGTTCGCGCAGCATCTCGATGCCGCCCATATCCGGCATTTTCACATCCGAGACGATGACGTCGGCAGGCGCATCGCGAAGAGCCTCGATGCCCTGCCGGCCGTTCATTGCCGTCCGAACCGTGTGCCCCTCGCCCTCAAAGACAAGAGTAAGGATCTGCCTGTAACTTTGTTCGTCATCGACGACGAGGATATTTGCCATTTCAGCAGGAAGTTCGGCATCGAACGCTCCGATCAGCGGAAGGCCCGGCCGGTCTAGCTATTTTCACAGAAATGCAGTAAGCACTTCAAGTAATATTCAGTTCATTCCCGATTCAGCCTTCAATATTCAGGAGCTTTTGAAGCCCGCTTGCCGGCGGCTGCTCCTCGGGTTTTGACGGCAATGAACGATTCTCGCCGGGCAGCTCGACGGTTATTGTCGTACCCGAACCTTCCCGGCTGCGCACGTTTATCGTTCCGTTATGGTCTCTTACTATTTGATAAACGATAGAAAGTCCCAGCCCTGTGCCGCCCGTTGTCGAGTTAGCGAACGGCTCAAAGAGCTGTTCGACCTGTTCCTGAGACATACCGCAGCCCGTGTCTGCAAATGTGATACGTACACGCTTGCTCGGGATCGTTTCCAGCGCGATCGACAGCGTACCGCCGTCAGGCATCGCCTGGATCGCATTGCGTGCAAGGTTCCAAAATATCTGTTTAAGTTGTGCCGCATCGGCCGCAACGATGACAGGTTCCGTCCCTGCGTTCTCGATCAGAGTGTGTTCAGGCTTGATATCGGGGCTGTGGCGAAGCAGTTTTACGGTCTCACGTATCGCCTCGGCTATATCGACCTCGACGAACTCGCTTGCGGCCGGCCTCGCGTAGCTCAAAAAGTTGGTAATGATGCGGTTCAGCCTGTCGGATTCTTTCAGGATGATATCCATAAGGCTTGCCTGCGTCGAGCCTTCCGGCATTGACGATTCCAAAACCTGGATCGCGCCGCGCATCGCACCCAGCGGATTTCGTATCTCGTGTGCCAGGCCGGCCGCGACACGCCCGACGGCGGCCAAACGATCCTTTCGCCTGATGCTGTCCTCCATCGAGCGGATCTCGGTAAGGTCTTGGAACGTAAGGATCAGCCCCGTCGATTCGCCCGATTCGGAAAAAAGCGGTGAGATCGAATAGCCCACACGCACTGCAAAGCCCTCAGGCGTCAAAAGGTCTGTCTCAAAACGCGGAGCCTGTCCGCCGTCCTCCGCTGCATCCATCGAGAGCCTAATGGGTTCGTAAATATCGCCGAACAGTTTGTAAACCGATGCGCCCTGCATCACTTCCGCACGAAATCCCGTTATCTCGGTCGCGGCAGCATTGAACGTGTAAATATTCCCTTCAAGATCGGTCGTGATCAACCCTGAACGTATCGACTCGATAGTGCGCTCATGCAGGAGGCGAAGATTTGCAAGCGTTTTGGTCGTTTCCTGGAGCTGCTCACTCGCAACACGCCTGTCGGAAAGCCGCGAGGCAAGAAGCCCGACGACCAAACACGCAACCACATTGAAGCTGACGATCTGGAGGAACTTTCCTGCGGCAAGCCCGGAACTTCCCAACTCAAGCACCCCAAGCGACGCCATCATTGAGATCGCGATCAACTGAAGCGAGCAGAACGAGGCGAGCAGCAGCGTCGGCAGCGGCCGCAGGAACGCGCTTCCTACGCTTATCAGGACGATATATAGCGTGAGGTACGGCGACGAAAGGTCGCCTGAGCGCCACATCAGCCACGTTATAAGCAGTGAATCAAGGACGAATTGGACGCCGATCTGGAACGAGAAGTTCTTCCAGAGCCGAAGTAGAAAGAAGTAAACGATCGTCAGTCCGACACTTATCAAAAAGACGATGAACAGGACCTGCGGAAACTGATCCCATGCAAGCCGCAAATGCCCGCTGTTCCATATCCAGATCGTAATCAGCAGGACAAAGATCGTCATCAAACGCCCGATTATGAGCGTCTGGATGCGCTGCATCATTTTTGAACTTGCGGGTTCGGCGTTTTCGTTTAAACTGAACATGTCCCTTGTCTCAAAATATGGCGAACGACAGCACTCTCAGTAACTCGCCGACCTACGATGAACGACCGTGGGGCAGTTTCACCGTTCTCGACGACAGCGAACATTTTAAGGTCAAAAGGATCGAGGTTCTGCCGGGAAAACGCCTCAGCTACCAGCACCACTCAAAGCGCTCTGAGCATTGGTTCATCATCCGCGGCACGGCTAAGGTAACATTAAATGGCGAGGAATTGTTAGTCAATGCAGGCGGATCGGTAGATATTCCGGCCGGAACCGCACACCGTGTCGAAAACCCTTCCGAAATTGAACTGCTCGTCTTTATCGAAACACAGACCGGCACATACTTCGGTGAGGATGATATCGTACGGCTCGAAGATGATTTTGGAAGGCTATGACCGCCCGATAAGCCGCAAAACGGCTTCCGCGGCGTCGCCGAGACCGTCTGCGGTAACCGTCGGCTCAGCATCCAGCCGCTTCCGGTCTTCCGCACCATAACCTGTTAAAACCAATGCGGTCCGAATATTCGCGGCAAATCCGGTCTCGATGTCGGAACGTTTGTCGCCGATCATCCACGAGAGTTCAAGGTCGATCGCAAGATCCTCACAAGCCGCTTCTATCATGCCAAGCCCGGGCTTGCGGCAACGGCAGCCGGCATCCGGCAGATGCGGACAGAAATAAAAGCCGTCGATCATGCCGCTCAACGCGTCCTGCATTGCTCTGTGCACGGCGTGCATATCTTCAACAGAATATCGCCCTCTGCCGATGCCGGACTGATTTGTGAGCACAACAATCAGAAATCCCGCATCGCGCAGATCGCCGAGTGCCTTTGGCGTTTGCTCAAAGATGCGCAGATCCTCGACACGGTGGAGAAAATTCACCTCTTCGATCAGGGTCCCGTCGCGGTCAAGAAAGATGGCCGGCTTTTTCATATCTATTCAGTGGCAGCAGTTCCATCGCGCTCAAGAATGCTGACAGATCGGTCAAATACCATTTGAGGCGTTATGCGCGTCATACAGCGATGATCGATGGGGCAATCGCGCAAATGACACGGCGAGCAGTCAGCACCCGCAGTAATAATATGAGCATAACTTGAGAACGGCCTTGTGATGTTCGGGTCGGTCGGGCCGAAGATGACGAGGGTATTTGTTTGAACGGCCGCCGCCAGGTGCGCCAACCCCATGTCGTTCGACACCGTAAGATCAACAACGCTCAGTATCGCAACGCCCTCCGCAAGGCTCGTCCTGCCCGCGATATTGAAGATCGGCGACCTTGTCGCCTTTTCCACATCGGCCGCGATCTGAGCCTCATCTTTCGAACCCATTAAAACTACGTTCGCATCGCGCCGCCCGGAAAACATATCGGCAATTGCCGCGTAGCTTGCCGCAGGCCAGCGTTTCGCCGCCGAATTGGCCGAGCCGACGCCCAACACAATGGTTTCCTTTGTCGGATCGCATCCGAGATCCGCCAGATATTTGCGTGCGATCGATCTACGCTTGTCCGAGACCTCGAGCAATGCGTCCGGCACTTCGCCCCCGACCGTTTCACTGCCTAGGATAAGCCGTTCGATCTGACGCACAAGTTCGATGTAGTAGAAAGCCTCGTGCCGCCGGCCCTTCCACTCGGGCACCGCGATCGGGTCGGTCAACAGAAGGCCGCGCACATCCTTGTTGTAGCCGATCCGCCGAGGGATCTTTGATAAGAACGCGGTAAGCGCCGCCTCGAACGAGTTCGGCAGCAGGATCGCCAGGTCATAACGGTCCTCACGCAGGAACTGCGAATTGTCGAGCACATCTTTTACACGCCAACGGTGCTTTTCGTAGGTAACGATATCGTCAATAAAACTTGCTTCTTCGAAAAGCCCGTCGGCCCACGAGCGTGTATGCAGCGTAATGCGATCTTCGGGAAATATCCGCCGAAGCTCACGTAATGCCGGGATCGACATCACTGCATCACCGATCCAATTTGTACCGCGTACAAGTATCTTCATCAGGCATCGTGGGCAGAGAACAATGTCCGCAGGCCGTCCTCGACCGCGATCTGCGGTTCCCAGTCGAGTTCGAGCATTATGAGCGATGTATCGGTAACATAATTGAGCGGCACAGGCGCAGGCAGCGGATGATCAGTATCAATGACAGCCGAAAGGCCCGAGACCTCTTCCATCTTTGTGATAAGGTCGGTCAGACTCATTGCATTCGCACGGCCGCCGCCGATGTTATAAAGTCCGTGCCGTATCACAGACTCAAAGAACGCTGAACACGCGCGTGCAAAGTCATCAACGTGCAGGATATCGCGGATAGGCGTTCCGCCGGCAGGCAGCCGGATCGCCTCGCCAAGATTGATCGCATTTGCATAGTGGCCCGCAAAACTCGGCCTGTTGCCTTCGCTCATTGGTGCGTAGGCGGATGAAAGACGAAAAATACACGAGCGAAAGCCGCGAGCGTTCGCATAATATTCGACGTATTTCTCAGCAATGAACTTCGACCATTCGAAAGATGATTGCCCCGAATATGAAACCGGCACGGTCTCGGGCACATCAAAGTAATTATCCGCAAAGCGTCCGTATATATCCTTTGTTGACAAATAAATGAAGGCGGCTCCTTCACGCATCGACCGAAGGATATTGATAGTTCCCGCAACCTGCGTCTCAAAATTCTTTTCTTCACCGGCGGATGATCGATCGAGGTTCGCCGCCATGTGGATAACCAAGTCGTATTCACTCGCGATCGCAGCATCTTGGCGGATCAAAACATCCTTGCCCGAACGTCTCGACAGGTCGTCAGCACCGAAAAAACGCCTCACATGCGTGCCGAGATAACCGCTTCCGCCCGTAACGAGTACCTTCATAGGTCAATTAGAAGTCATTATTTGCTGGACATCAAGCCACGCAAATATAGTAAGATTTTTAATAGCAAGAGTGCCTCTCCTGCCCGCCGCGAGGCGTTGTTCAGCGTGCCGCAATGCCCGAACCGACAGAAAATAGAACAGCAAGATCAAAGATGCCGCCAAAAGGATGGGTGAAGGCACGGCGTCAGGTCTCATTTAAGGCTCCGCCAAAGTCGCGCGTAAGGCGGCTCATCGACCTTGTGTTCAACCGTTGGACGCTCATCATTAGCCTAATCGTGCTTCTGATCACGTTCCTCTCGTTGACGTACTTCTGGTTCGAATTCTCTGACCGTATCGACCGGCGTCTGCTCAGCGGCGAGGTTTTTACGCCGACCGCGGGCATATATTCGGCCCCAAAAACGCTCCGCGTCGATGAGTCGATATCGATGCAGGAGCTGACCGATTATCTTCGCTCTGCCGGCTATATCGAAAAGAATAATAAGGCCGATCAGTCGCGAAGCCGGTATTCGGCCGAGGGCGACGTACTTGCCATCGAGCCCGGTGCCGGTGCGGTGATCGACGGTAAAAAGGCATTTCCGTCAATATCCGTTAAGTTCGGCAAGGATCTTAAGACGGTGGCCGCGATCGGTGACCGCGACACGGGCGAACAAGTCAAAGAGGCACGGCTTGAACCCAAGATGCTGAGTTCGGTTGCGGCTGAGGGCGACGGCCGACGAAAGACCATCACCTATAATGACCTGCCGCCGCACCTTATACGGGCGATCGTGGCGACCGAGGATAGAGCCTTTTTTGACCATTACGGCGTCAACTTTCGCGGTATCGCACGCGCGCTTTGGCGGCGATATGACAGCGATGAGAATTCACCGCTTCAAAATCAGGGCGGCTCCTCCATAACGCAGCAGCTTGTCAAGAACACGCTCCTGAGCAACGAGCAGACACTCGAGCGCAAAGCGACCGAGGCCTTTATGTCGATCATTCTCGAAACGCGGCTCAGCAAGCAGGATATCTTTACGCTATATGCCAATCAGATATATCTTGGGCAGCGTTCGGGTGTGTCGATCTACGGCGTCGGCGAGGCGGCAAATGCTTATTTCGGCAAAGATGTATCACAGCTTACGCTGCCCGAATCCGCTTTTATCGCAGGAATAATTCGCAGTCCGAACCGCTACAATCCGTACAAGAATCTCGAAAAGGTAACGGAGCGGCGCAATCAGGTCCTTGAATCGATGGTTGAAACAGGCGATATCGACCCCGCAAAGCTTGCGGAATACAAGCAGGAACCTATCGAGCTCCGGCAATTCGACGCTAAACATGACCTGCAGGGTATGCCGTATTTTTCACAATACGCCATCGACGAGCTGCCGAAACTCGTCTCGGACCCCGAAGCGATACAGCACTTGCGTGTTTACACCTCGATCGACCCCGACCTTCAGCGGATCGCTTATGAGACCGTAAGCAAACGGCTGAATTCGCTGGACAAATACTTTCCAAAGAAAGAGAAAGGATCGCTGAACGCAGCCCTTGTAGCCGTCCGACCGAGGACCGGCGAGATCGTGGCAATGGTCGGCGGGCGCGATTATCTGCAAAATCAGTTCAACCGAGCAACAAGTGCGAAAAGGCAGCCCGGCTCCGTATTCAAGCCCTTTGTTTATACGGCCGCGATAAATTCCGCTTACGACTCGGGCACACGGCAATTTACCGCCGCCAGCATATTCAAAGACGAAAAGAAGGTGTTCACCTTCGGCACCGAGACCTATTCGCCGAATAATTTCGGCGACACTTTCTCGAACAAGGAGTTGACGCTGCGGGACGCGCTGGTTAAGAGCAAAAATGTTATAACCGTCGATCTTGCCATGCAGCTGAATATCGGCAAAGTGATGAATTTCGCGGCAAAGGCCGGCTTGCCAAAGGTCGATAAGGCATATCCTTCGATGGCACTCGGAACTGCCGAAGCTACTCCGTTGGAGGTTGCCACAGCGTACACAATGTTCGCCAATCTCGGCGACCGTGCCGCGCCAATGCCGATCACGCAAATAACATCCGGCGACGGCCGCACGGTTACGGCCCCGCTGCCCGAACGTAAGAATATCGTACGACCCGATGTCGCCTACATAATGGACGACATTATGAAAGACGTCATCAATCGCGGCACCGCAGCACAGGCCCAAGGTTGGGGCTTTCGCAACGTCGCCGGCAAGACGGCCTTTGCCGGAAAGACCGGAACCTCACGCGACGGATGGTTCGCGGGCTTTACGCCCGAGATCGTTTGCGTCGTCTATGTAGGTTTTGACAATGGCGACGACCTTGGGATGAAAGGATCGGATTCGGCAATGCCGGTGTGGGCCGACTTTATGAAGGCCGCTCTTGCCCTGCATCCTGAATGGAATGGCGACTGGACGATGCCCGGCGGCATCCGCAAGGGCGAGATCGACATTCGCAACGGCAAGCTTATCCGCGAACTGGATGCCGTTGAACAGCAGCTGCCCGATGCCTCGCCCACGGCAACACCGACGCCGATGAAGCTGGTTGACAGCGAAGGAAATGAGATACCGGTTGACACGCCCTCGGTACCTGAACCGGAGATCTATGTAACGAATGTTCCCGCTGAGTTTCGCCGTATTGAGCTGTTCATTTCGGGGACAATGCCGAGCCGCGCGATCGCAGGAACCGAAGATATCAACGTCGAGACCGAAAGCAAGCATCCGTCGCCGACGCCCGTCGATTCGACCTGGCAGGATTCCGCTCAACCGCCTAACGGTGAGCCGCCGGGACGTCCGCCGAATGCTCCGCGCTCCGAATCAGGCACTGTTTCCGTGGCTGTGTGTCCGTTGACAGGGTTGCGTGCAACATCGAAATGCCCGGAGCGTGAAATGCGAACCTTTGCCGCCGGCTCAGAACCGAAGGAATTTTGTACGTTTCATCGTTGACGTCGCGCTATCGATCGCAATTTCCGCCGATATCGCAGGACGATCCGGCACTTACCGCTTTGATCTCGGGAGCCTCCGACCGCTTCCAATCGTTATAAGCGGCGTTCAGCGCTTCGAGAAAGACTTCAGGCGGCTGAGCGCCTGAGACGGCATATTTCTTGTTGAATAAGAAGAACGGGACTCCTGAAATACCTATCGAGGCGGCCTCGCGGAGATCCTGATCGACCATTGCGGCATAGGTTTCGTCGTTAAGCGCCGCTTCGAGATCAGCATCGCACAGCCCGACACTTGCTGCGACTTGCCTCAGCTTTTCCGCGCTGCCAAGGTCAATGCCGTTGGTAAAATATGCCGCAAAAAGAGCTTCCTCGAACTCATTGCCGAGTCCTTTTTCTTTCGCTATCTGAGCGATGCGATGTGCTTGATAGGTATTGAAGCGAACTGCGGTATCGAAATTGAACGTAAGTCCCGCATTCTTCGCCGTTCCGGCCATCTGTTGAAGCATTGCATCGGCCTCGGGCAAACTGCGTCCGTACTTATGTGCGAGATGTTCGCGAAGATCGGTCTTTTTGTTCGGGTCCTGCGTCATATTCGGGTCAAGCTGAAATGCTCTGAATTCCAACACGACCTCTTCAGGATGTTCAAACTTAGCAAGAGCCGCCTCGTAATTCCGTTTTCCGATATAGCAGAATGGGCAGACAACATCGCTCCAAACTTCGACGCGTAGTTTTTCGGTAAGATCACTCATAACAATTATTGTATTCCCGTGCGGCTCGCTCTGTAAGCGGAGGCATTTCCGATTACTGCTGCTTGGCCGATGTTTTCTTTATTAACGATGTGATCCATGTAGCCAGGACGAACGGGAACGTAAAGGCGCCGCCGACCGCATCGAAGATCTCGGTGTTCGCGAAAGCGAGATTCACACCGATCGTAATTATTACGCCAATGATGCAGAACAGAAGGTCACGCTTCGTCGGCCCGGAAAGAGCAATGGCAGTCAGAACCGGATTGAACCCGAACAGGCCGAGCGTTACCGCATCAGCAGCCTGCCCGCTTGCTTGTGCGATCAATGCACCAGCAAGCGAAGCTGTAAAGCCATACAGAGCCGCCCGTATGTCGGCAGCAAGCACACCTATAAAGATGAAAATTCCGGAGAAAACATTTTTCTGAAAGGTTACCTCACCAAAGCCGTTGGTTACCGCGAACGCATTGCCGAGCGCCAGTGCATCGTGTTTTCCAAGAAATAGATTCGGGCCCGGAACTTGAGCAAAATTCCTCAATACGAAGACGGTCGCCCAAGTTACCAGAATGAACGGAAAAGTGTAGCCCGGAAGCTCCTTTCGCAGAAAAATGTGCTGAACGAGGGCGGCCGCCGCGCCGCCCAGAATGACGGCAATCCAGGTGGTCGGCGTCAGATCAAAAAGAAGGCCAATGGCTGCCCCGACCAGTGCCGCACTGAATCCGTAAAGTCCGGAGTCGATCTTTTTGCGGTCGAAGCCGAATAAACGCGCGGTCAATGTTCCTGCAGCCGCTGCCGCGAGCGTGGCGAGGAACGTCCGCCATCCGCCGACAAAAACCCCGATCGTAACAAGCACGCCAGTCAAAATACTCTCTTTGAGCATTATCTGGCCCATGCCTTTGATCACCTGGTCGAAGAAAGAAAATATCGCCTTATACATTTCAACTAATTGTGATAAATAGGGTCGCGTGTCAACGAGCATTAGGCCGCAAATAAATAGGCCTTCTTGATCGAGGACAATATTTACCTTAACGCGCCATGGGCACGGCACGCAATTTGTTGAGAAACGGCATCAAATACGATAGATTTAAGCTGGTGTAGAACGCGCATCGGATGGGCGTCTGCCAAGGAAGGATAATGGACTTTACTACAAGAGAGATCTTTAAGCGTTACGCGAGCATGGTGATCGGGAAGACCATCTCACCTGTATTTCTTAACATTCTCGTTACCAGCGTGTGTGATATGCGCTGTACGCACTGTTTCTTTACCGAAGAACTCGATGATCGCCCGCGCAAAAAGCTCCAGATGAAGACCGATGAGATCGCACGGATATCAGAGACGCTTGGCGGCAATCTAGGCGTGCTTGTGCTCGCCGGCGGTGAGCCCTTCACACGGAAGGACCTCCCGGAGATCGTCAAGGCATTTTATGAGAACAACAATCTCGAATCGGTCTATTTGATGTCCAACGGACAGATCCATCAGCGAATTTTCCCGGATGTTACAAGGATCCTGGATGAGTGCCCAAAGCTTAATGTCTCCGTCGCTCTTGGCATTGACGGTTTGAAGGAAGCGCATGAAAAGATCAGGAGAAAGGAAGGCAGCTGGGATAAGGCGATCCATACTGCAAGAACGCTTCAACAGATGAAGCGCGAGCAATATCCGCAGCTTGATATCCAAACCTGCACCTGTGTTATGCACTCGAATGAGGATACGATCTTCGATTGGTATGACTTTCTAAAATACGACCTTAAGCCCGACAAGGTGAATATTAACTACATTCGCCCGCCGTCGGCCGATCCGAGTGAGTTGAATTTTGACCACAAGCGATATCAGGAACTTTCGCAGATGATCCTTGACGACACAAAGAGCGCTGCGATCAAGAATAATTACGGCGGCAAGTCCGGCTTCTTCAAAGCAGCGGTAGATATCTATATGCACGGCCTCATCGCAAAGACAAAAGAGGAAGACAAACCGCAGTTAAAGTGCTATGCAGGTTCGGCCGGAGCAGTGATCTACGACAACGGAGCTCTTTCCTCGTGCGAGAACAAGCCTGACGTGCTTAACCTCCGTGATTTTGACTGGAATTTCCAGGCAGCGTGGACATCTGACCAGATGAAAGCTCGACGCAAAGACATAGCTGCCGGATGCCATTGCACGCACGAATCGAATTGCTTCTATCCGTCGCTGCCGTTTAATCCGGGCCATCTCATCAAGATCAAAAAGCTTGAATCTGAGATGCGAAAAGCGGCGGCATCCGCAGGGTTCGAGACCGCCCGCGAGGCCGTTCTAAAGAAAGCATAGATCGTACAGCTTTGACTGGCAGATGCAGCCGAATACGCCAAAGATCCTGATAATCTCTTCCGACACCGGCGGCGGGCACCGGAGCGCCGCGGCGGCCATAGCTGCCGGCGTGCAAAAGTTCTGGCAGGGCGACTCGGCGGCGGTCCGTATAATCAAGGCGGTCGAGGAGTCGCATCGCGTTACCGAAAAGCTCGTCAACATCTACAATTGGATACTTCGTAATAAACAGCACTGGATGAAGTATCTCTATTGGGTGGTCAATAAGATACGCCCGGAGACCCGCGAATTCTTTCATAAACGCTGCATCGGATTTTGCCGTGATGTTTTCGAAAAATGGTGTCCTCACATGGTCGTAAGTGTACACCCGCTGACCCAACATATATTCGGAAGGATACTCCGAGAGTTGAATTTGGTCGGACAAGTGCCATTGGTCACGGTTGTTACCGATCCGTGCTACGGATTTTGGAAGGGCTGGGCCTGTGATGACGTCTCGCTCTATCTTGTCGCAAATGACGAAGCAAGGCGGCAGCTGATCGATTACGGTGTTTCGCCCGAAAAGATAAAGGTTTCCGGAATGCCTGTCGATCCGAAATTCCACGAGGTTTGCGAGGCGGACGCCCAAAACGCGCGGAAAGTGTTCGGGCTTGATCCGGATAAATTTACGGTATTCATAAATGCGGGCTGGATCGGCGGCGGGAATATCCCGCAGATCTTCCGCGAATTCATCCGCGGCGACCTCGATGTGCAGGCGATCTTCCTTGCAGGTAAGAACGACCAGCTTCGACTTGAGGCCGAGCGGCTGGCGCGAACCGCAAAATTCCCTGTCAAGGTCATCGGCTATTCTGATGAGATCGAAAAGCTTATGCAATCGGCAAACGTTATGGTCTCAAAACTCGGCGGCCTGACCACTTTTGAGGCTCTTGCATGCCGCTTGCCGATCATTGCCGATGCTACAACGCCGCCCATGCCGCAGGAGGCAGGCACTGTTCAGCTTATCCACGATAAAGGTGCCGGAATACTCTTGAAGAACTGCACGGACATCGTTCAGACGATCGACGGCCTCGTTCACGACCGCGACAGGTATTCCCGTATGAAGGCGGCGACCGCAGGGCTTTCCGCCCCGAATTCCACCGAATATATCATCCGCGAACTGAACGCTTTATGGCAGCGCGAGCAGGTGCCGATCAGGGCCGCCGCATAACATTCGGCTGTTGAGACTTGTCATAAATCACTGATTTAATTAACCTCTTCTTTTACTTTTCATCACGGGGAACTCTGATTTGAGCTTATTGTTAGAAGGAAAACGCGCGTTTGTGTCCGGCGGAACTCGAGGTATCGGGGCCGCGATCTGTGAGGTTTTTGCCCGAGAAGGGGCCGATGTTGCGTTCAATTATTTTTCGAGCGATGAACTCGCCGAAAAGATGAAAGCGAAGATCGAGTCGTACGGCCGCCGGGCCTTCGCATTCAAGGTGTCTGCAACCGATCGTTTCGGGATGAAGCATATCGCACGCGAGATAAAAGAGTCTTGGGGTGCGATAAATGTCCTCGTCAACAACGCTGCGGTCAACAAAGCGGATAACTTTGCTACGACGACGGACAAGAGTTGGGATTGGGTAATAGATACCAATGTGAACAGCCTCTTTGCCGTTACAAAGCCTTTCTATAAGCAGATGATCCGTGAACGCATCGGTTCGATCTTGAACATCACCTCGGTCGGCGCCATCCGTTCGCTCCCGACATCGGTCCATTACGCGACCGCTAAGGCAGCAATGATCGGCTTCACCAAGTGCCTTTCACGCGAAGCGGCTAACTTCGGCATTTCGGTCAACGCCATTGCGGCGGGTATTTTTGATACCGATCTCGGGCAGACATTGCCGGATCGGCTAATGGAGATACACGAGCATTGGGTCTCAAAGGGACGCCTCGGGCGGCCCGCAGAGCTTGCCGAATTTGCAGCGTTCATGTGCAGCGACCGCAACAGTTTCATGAACGGCGAGGTCGTCATCGTGGACGGCGGCGCCGTAACCTAAAGTTTCAGCATTTGCCGTCTTAAGTAGTCGAGCGCGGCCTGGCTTGAATGCCGGCGGATCAGGTATCGGTCTCCGGGAAAGACGAACTTGCGGCTTCGCGTGCCGGCAGGCCCCGAATAACCGATATAGACCGTACCGACCGGCTTTACCTCCGTGCCGCCGTCAGGCCCGGCAATGCCCGTGATCGAGATCGCGTGTGCGGCCCCGGAACGCTCGCGGATACCCCGTGCCATCGCCTCTGCACAATCCGCGCTTACCGCGCCATGATCCTCGATGATCTTCGGATCGACGCCTAAAGTTCGAACCTTTGCCTCGTTCGAATACGTTACGGCACCCTCGATAAAATAGCGCGACGAACCCGCGATCTCCGTGATCCGCCGCGAGACAAGCCCGCCGGTGCAGCTTTCGGCGAGAGCAAGTGTCTCGCCGCGATCGACAAGCATTTTGCCTATCACCTGCTCCATCGAGTCGCCGTTCGTGGAAAACACAGCGATCCCGATAGCAGCGGTGATCTTTTCTGCAACCTCATCAGCGGCCGCCTGCGCCGACCTTGGATCGGACTCACGGGCGGCAATGCGAAGCTCGATCTCGCTTTTACCGATCAGAATGGAGGTTTGTACATTGTCATACGCGGTGTAGATCGGGGCCGCGATCTCATCCACTGCCGATTCACCCATGCCCGAAACACGAAGGAGCCGCCGCGACACATAGGTCTCACCGGCGATGCTTCTCAGCCTTTCATAGACGTGATCGACAAACATCGGCTGATTCTCGCGCGGCGGCCCGGGCAGAATGACCAGCATCTTGGTTCCTAATTCAAGAAGCATCCCAACCGCAGACCCGTTGGGATTTGGCAGAATGTCAGAGCCTTCGATCACATAAGCTTGCCGCTTATTTATCTCCGGCATCACACTCGTCCAGCGCTTGAAACGCTCACGAAGCTGCTGTTCGATATCGTCTCGATAGATCAACTCGCGGCTGACTGCTTTTGCTGCGACGGCCCTCGTAATATCATCTTCGGTCGGCCCTAAGCCGCCCGTCGTTATCACGATATCCGAGCGTGTGAGAGCATCGCGGATCGCGGCTTCAAGACGTACGGCATCATCACCGACGATCGTCTTGAGCATCACGCCTATGCCGATCTCGTCTAACTTTTCGGTGAACCAAAGGCTGTTCGTATCGATCTTTGTCGGCGTCAGCAGCTCCGAACCGATAGCAATTATCTCTGCGGTTCTCATCAGTGATGTGCTCACTTATATATCTCGACAACGGGCTTGCCGTTCGCGTCGATATAAGCACGGTACATTCCCTCGCTGTTGAACGAGATCGCCATGTTCCCGAATTTGTCCATCGCGATCACGCCGCCGTCACCGCCTAGGTTGCCGACCTTTTTCATTACGGCATCGGCGGCCTCCTGTATTGGCAGGCCTCGGTATTCCATCATTGCAGAGATATCACGCGCGACGCCGAGGCGTATAAAGAATTCGCCCCAGCCTGTCGCCGAAACGCCGCAAGTATTGTTATTGGCATAAGTACCTGCGCCGATTATCGGCGCATCGCCGACGCGGCCGTAACGCTTGTTCGTCATCCCGCCGGTCGAGGTGCCGGCGGCGATATTGCCGTTCCTATCGAGAGCAACGGCGCCGACGGTGCCGAAACGATTGGCGGGTTCGCGTGAAGCCGGCGCTGCGTCGGAAACACTCGGCTTTGCCGCCTTCTCATCGGCCTTCTTTTGCTCCTTCTCTTTTTCCTCTTTCAGAACCCGCTGCAGGCCGTTCCAGCGCTCCTGCGTCCGGAAGTACTTCTCGTCAACAAGCTCGATCTTCCTCTCCTTTGCAAATTGCTCAGCACCATCGCCGACCATCATCACATGAGGCGAACGCTCCATAACGGCACGGGCGAGCGTTATCGGATTCTTTACATGATGAAGGCCCGCGACCGAACCTGCCGCAAGCGTCCTGCCGTCCATTATCGAGGCATCAAGCTCATTCTTGCCGTCGTGCGTAAAGACCGCTCCTTTACCTGCATTGAAAAGCGGCGAATCTTCCATCATCCTGATCGCGATCTCGACCGCGTCAACACCGGACTTCCCTTCCTGGAGAGCCTTGTATCCGGCCATTACGACCTCAGCAAGCTTATCGCGGTATTCTTTCTCACGCTCGGGGCTCATCGAGCCTTTTAAGATGACGCCCGCACCGCCGTGGATAATAAAACCGATCCGCGGGTTCTGCGGCGACTGAAGCTGCGGGTGCTCGCCAAAACTGCCTTTCTGCGCAAATATTCCAAGCGGTAAGCACGCAATGGCGACGATCAACACTATCGACGAAAGGATTCTCATAGAATATCTCCTGATCGGCAAACGAATCTCAACTAGGCCTGTGACCCCGACGCTCGACCCTGCAGGCAGTCTCGGACCAGCTTCATATCTTCCCAAACCTCACGCTTCTTGTTCGGATCGCGAAGCAAATAAGCCGGGTGAAATGTCGGCATTACCTTTGCTCCCATAAGATCGTGAAAGCGGCCGCGAAGCTTTCCGATCGGCACCTTGGTCTCAAGCAGATTCTGAGCCGCGTGAGCTCCAAGCACGACAATTACTTTGGGCCGAATTACCGCGATCTCGCGCAAAAGGAAAGGCTTGCACGCGGCGGATTCATCCGGCTCCGGCATTCGATTTTCCGGCGGACGGCACCGATTAATGTTGCCGATAAAGACGTTTTCGCGTTTGAAGCCGATGCTCTCGATTATGCGCGTCAGCAGTTGGCCCGCACGCCCGACGAACGGCTCGCCCAACCTATCCTCATCTGCTCCGGGCGCTTCACCGACGAACATAAGATCGGCGTTGAAATTTCCGACGCTGTTCACGACCTGTGTGCGCCCGAGCCGACAAAGCTTGCATCGCGTACAATCCGGGCCGATATCACCTCGTATCTGCTCGATCGTCTCGACCGGTTCCGGCCAAATAAATGCGGCTTCTGCCGGGATCGCAACGGAACGCTCGATCACTTTCGGTTCAGATTCGACCTTGAGCGGTTCGGCATCCTTCGGTTCGATCACTTTTCGCGGTTCGAGCCTGCCTCTTAAGGATGGCAGCGACGTGAGCGTCGGATCGGCGATCTTTTGCTCTGACGGACGTGTGAGCGGTTCTCGCAGCTCGGTCGTTCGCGGTCGAAATTCAACCTCCGGCGCCGATCTCACTTGCTTTGCCGGTATCGGGCTGAATGCCGGCAAATTCACCGCAAGGCCCGAAATTCCAAGTTCCTTTAGAAATAAGGCCTGCTCACGAATTTCCTCACTCAGTTCTTTAAGCTCGTTCCGTTCGATCATTTCCGTTTGCCCGATCGTTTCTCATCGCTTCGATGCGATCGAGTATCTTGTCTGCGAGTTCCCTCTTTGACATAAGCGGATATTCTGTTTCATCCGTTCGCGTGATAACCGTCGCGATATTTGTATCGGTATTAAAGCCGGCTCCGTCCTTTGTAATATCATTCGCCACAACGATGTCGAGTCCTTTCTTTTCGAGCTTCGAACGCGCATATCCGACAACATCATTCGTTTCAGCGGCAAACCCGACAACGATAAGCCCGTCGTGCCTCGCCTTTGACACCGCCGCGAGGATATCGGGGGTCTTTCGGAGTTCGAGTGTCATCTCGTCGCGGCCTTCCTTTTTTATCTTTGCGTCCGCCGCATTCGCGGGAGCGTAATCAGCCACCGCCGCCGCTCCGATAAAAATGCTGGCATTCGGCAATTCGCTCATCACAGCCTCATACATAGCTGCGGCTGACGTGCCGCGGAGAATTTTTATGTTCGCCGGCGGCTCGACCGTCGTAACGCCCGCGACGACCGTCACTTGCGCACCTCTCGCCGCGGCGGCCTCCGCCATCGCGAATCCCATCTTTCCCGACGAATGATTTGAAATAAAACGCACCGGATCGATCGGCTCGCGCGTACCGCCAACCGTGATCAAGAATCTCTCTGCCGAAAGATCGCGGGCGTCTCCCGTCTCCGGTCTCTCGTCTCTTGTCTCAAGCAGAGCGAGAGCCTGTGCGACGATATTCTCGACGTCCTCGAGTTTCCCCGTGCCGACGGTCTTGCACGCCAATTCACCTGCGACCGGCTCGACGAACTTCACGCCGTCGGCCTTCAGCCTCGCGATGTTCCGCTGCGTCGCAGGCTGCTCCCACATCGTGGTGTTCATCGCCGGAGCGATCAGCACCGGAGCCGTCGAGGCGAGATATGTCGAGGTGAGAAAGTCGTCGGCAACGCCGTTCGCAAACTTTGCGATGATGTTCGCGGTCGCGGGCACGATGAGCAAAAGGTCGATATTCTGCGAGAAGTTTACGTGAGCGATCGGGTCTGCGTTCTCGGGATCGTAATCGTCAACGACGACCTCTGCGTCCGAAAGCGCGCGAAAAGTGAGCGGTGCAACGAACTCCGTCGCATGCCGCGTCATCGCGACACGCACCTCGCAGCCCGCCTTTTGCAGCAGCCGCATCACTTCGACCGCCTTGTAAGCGGCGATGCCTCCCGTAACCCCTAAACCGATGCGAAATTTGGACATATTATCGCTCAATAAATACTCGGCCTTTTACTGCGAACGCAATAATTGAATACAACCAATTAATGCAATTCTACAACAATAGAACAGCAGTAGATAGCGATTATGCGGCTGTGTGTTGCGACACGTTGCGGTGCCTTGTTAATCTGTTGCCGATAAAGAATATTTTCCATCACTGAGTTACAAAATGAGATCATCCTTAAAAGCAGTTTTACTCGTCGCCCTTTGTCTTACACCGGCTTTTATTTTCGCACAAGCCGTCTCGCCCGCGGGCCAAAATTATCTTGCTGAGGTTCGGCAGGCCGAGCAGGCGATCGCGGCGGACCAGTGGAACGTGAAGGCCTACACCTCGCTGCGTGTCGCACTCCTGTCGATGGCTCAGGACCGTGCAAAGGGTGTTGCCGGCATACCCGATCCGATGCCGCACTGGGCAAGTCTGCTGAAGACCTATCCTAACAATATCTGCGCGCAGTTCCATTACGGCTATTGGAAGCCGTTCGCAAATATCGGGGCATGGCGTGACCAGATCGAACCGATCCTTGCCGCTCACAGCGAGCCTCGCGGAAATCCCTGCGCCTCTATGGCGGCGAGGAATCTTGCGATGGCCTTTGCGAATGAAGGCGATTACAGGAACGCAAAGGCATATTACGAGCGGCAGAAGAAGTTCGACCCCAAGGACCCTTTTATCGACGGCTACATCAAGGAGATGGCCGACAAGGCTTATAGCAAGATGCTGCAGGATGCGGTCGTCGAAGGGTCAAAGCTCGCCGTTGCCACGAAGCGGATCGAGATGCCGAACGGCGATATTTACACCGGCCAGGTCGATAAGCTCGACCGGCCGACGGGCAAGGGCAAACTCGAAAAGAAGAACGGCGATGTGTACGAAGGGAGTTTCTTCGACGGCGAGATGACCGGGACGTGCGTGTACCGTTTCGCGAACGGCAAGGTCTATGAGGGCGAGGTTTTCAAGGGCATCTTCCATGGGAAGGGCCGGTTCAATATGATCGTGTCGATCTACACCGGCGATTTCCTTCGCGGAAATATGACCGGAAAAGGCAAACTCGTCATGCTCGACGGTGATACAAAAGGCGACGAATACGAGGGCGACTTCGTCAAAGGACAGCCTCACGGGTGGGGCACGTACAGGTTCAGCAATGACGGCAAGACACCGAACAGCGGCCGGGTCAAGTGGGGCACGTGGGAGAACGGCAAGCTCATCAAAGAAGCGACGTATTGACCGCGACACGGCGGGCCGCGCGCTCAAGTATGAAAACTCAAACCATCTCGTCTTGTGACCGTTTTCACGGCCGCATCTTCGATGTCCGAACAGACGTTATTCGTGAGGGTGACATTGAATATGAACGTGATATTGTTGTGCATCGCGGAAGTGCGGTCATTGTGCCGGTCTTTGAGGATGGAACGGTCGCTCTTGTAAGGCAATATCGTCATGCGGTCGGCGGCATCACCCTCGAACTTCCGGCCGGCGGCATCGAACCCGGCGAAACCTTTGAGCAGGCAGCGAGACGTGAGTTGGAAGAAGAGGTCGGCTTTCGGGCGGAGACTGTCAGGAAATTGAGCGAATTCTACGTCTCGCCGGGCTTTCTGACCGAGAAGATGCATCTTTTTCTTGCCGCGAAGCTTGCCAGAACCGCACAAAACCTCGACGATGACGAAATTGTCGAGATCCTGCGTTTACCTCTTGCAGACGCGGTCAAAATGATCTCGACCGGCGAGATACAGGACGCAAAGACCATCGTCGGGCTTTTGCTGTATACTCATCGCAGCGTTGTTGACGTATGAGTTGCCGTTTTTGCAGCCGATCAACGCGCCGCCGCTTCTGTCGAACGCACGGTAAAGACGTAATCGGTATTTGACGCAGAACTCACATTTCGATATCCTGTCAGTTCGCATTTTTGCGGAAAGTTCGATTTGTGTGTGTGAGTTATGAGTACTTATTTCCCCAGCGGTAAGGGTTTGGCAGATAACCGCAAATGGCTTGTGGTCGATGCAAAGGGCAAGACCGTCGGGCGCTTGGCGACCGAGGTTGCCCGCATCCTTTCGGGCAAGAATAATCCTGCATGGACGCCGTTCCTTGATATGGGCGACCATTGCGTAGTGATAAATGCACGCCACGCGATCTTTACGGGAGCAAAGAATGAGCAGAAGCTTTACCGCCGCCATACGCTGTATCCGGGCGGCCTGCGCGAAGTTTCGGTAAAGGAAATGTTCGAGAAAAAGCCTGAGAAGGTGATCGAGCTTGCCGTTAAGGGCATGCTGCCGAAGACCAAGCTGGGCAAAGCAATGGCAAAGAAATTAAAGGTTTATGCAGATGCCGAGCATCGCCATGCCGCGCAGAAACCTGAGGCGATCGAGATCTAGTTATGGCAGACATTCAGTATTACGGCACAGGCCGCAGAAAGACATCCACAGCTCGCGTTTACCTTCGTCCGGGCACGGGCAACATCACGGTCAATAAGCGTGATTTTGACACCTATTTCCCGAATGAAGCTCTTCGAATGATCATTCGCCAGCCGCTTCGCTTGACCGAAACTGCTGAGAAATTCGACATTCTTGTTACCGTTGACGGCGGCGGCACGGCCGGACAGGCCGGCGCGGTTCGCCACGGTATTACGCGTGCGTTGATGGAATTCAACGCAGACCTGCGTCCTACGCTGAAAAAGGCGGGACTGGTAACGCGTGATCCGCGCCAGAAAGAACGTAAGAAATACGGTCAGAAGGGCGCTCGTGCGAGATTCCAGTTCTCGAAGAGATAATTTTTACACAACTCAGGAATTCGGCGCCGTGCCGAGTTCCTGAGCTGTAAATCCATCGACAAGCAACTTGGTTCATAGCCGTCTTGTCGAGTACATAAACCAAGGAGACAATAGTTTGGCTACAGTTACAATGAAAGAGCTTCTGGAAGCAGGAGTTCATTTTGGTCACCAAGTTCGCCGTTGGAACCCGAAGATGAAGGAATACATCTTTGGTGAGCGCAACGGCATTTATATTATTGACCTTCAAAAGACGCAAAAGCTTTTCCGCGATGCCCTTAATTGGGTTACCGAATCACTTTCACAGCGCCCCAACCAGAAGGTGCTTTTCGTCGGCACGAAACGTCAGGCTCAGGATGCGATCAAGGAAGAAGCGGAGCGCTGCGGCCAGTTCTATGTGAATAACCGCTGGCTCGGCGGCCTTTTGACCAACTACCAGACGGTTCAGCGTTCGATCCAGAAGCTGAAAGATATCGAGGCAATGCGTGAGGATGGCCGCTTTGAGATGCTTACAAAGAAGGAGCGCCTCAAACTCGACCGTGAGCACGAAAGCCTTATGAAGAACCTCGCGGGCATCAAGGATATGAACGGCATGCCCGACCTGATGTTCGTGATCGATGTCAGAAAAGAGGATATCGCGATCAAAGAAGCGAACCGGCTGAATATACCGATCGTCGCTGTCGTCGATACCAACTGTTCGCCGGAGGACATTGACCTCGTTATCCCCGGAAACGATGACGCTTTGCGGGCGATACGCTTGTTTGCTTCACGCATCGCCGACGCGATCATTGAAGGAAGGCAGATCGGCACGGAAGGCGGCGTTCCGGTTACGGAATCGACCGATGATAGTGAAGAACCTTCGGGAACTGAGCCGGAATCGAGCATTGTGATACCGGCCGCGTACCTCAGTGATGATGACCGCGCGGAAATGGAATCGCCTGAGATCGCTGAGGACGAGGAAGAAGATATCGAAGATGATGCCGCAGACGCTCCTGTTGCAGAAACATCGGATGATGCTGCGCCGTCCGCCGAAAAAGACAACGGAGACGACGCCGAAGCGGCCTCAAGTTAACAAGAACTTTTTAGTTTTCTAGCGTGGCTCGTTTTCCGTTGTCGGTAAAATTGGCTACGCTTTTCTTTGAATAGTCATTATTTTGGAGTTATTTATGGCAGAAGTTACGGCAAGTGCGGTAAAAGCACTTAGAGAAAGATCCGGTGCGGGAATGATCGATTGCAAAAACGCTCTCGTTGAGGCTAACGGCGATGAAGGAGCGGCAATGGAGATCCTCCGCAAGAAAGGAATGGCGACCGCGGGCAAGAAAGCGGGCCGCGTTACGGCGGAGGGTGCCGTCGGCTCGTACATTCACATGGGCGGCAAGGTCGGCGTGCTTGTGGAGATCAACTGCGAGAGCGATTTCGTCGCCCGCGGTGACGAGTTCCAGCAGTTAGTAAAGGATGTCGCAATGCACATCGCAGCCTCAGATCCGCGTTACGCGACGCGCGAAGAGGTCCCTGCGGACATACTCGACAAAGAACGCGAGATCCTGATGGAACAGCTAAAGAACGATCCGAAGAACGCGAACAAGCCGGATGATGTCCTCGCAAAGATCATCGACGGCCGATTGAACAAGTTCTACGAGGACAATGTTCTTATCGATCAGCCTTTTGTAAAAGACCCGTCAAAGACCGTCGGCGACCTTGTTACCGAAAAGATCGCATCGATCAAAGAGAACATCTCGATCCGACGTTTTTCACGGTTCAAAATGGGCGAAGGCATCGAAAAGAAACAGGATGACTTTGCCTCGGAAGTGGCATCAATGGTCGGCTGAGTTCGTTCCTTGGTCGGCGGCATGAACGTCCGAGCGGGCTTAGCGGCGGGTAAAATTGCACATTATGGCGACTCCGGTCTTCAAACGCATTCTTCTGAAACTCTCGGGTGAAGCCCTGATGGGCATGCATTCCTACGGCATTGACACGAAGGTTGCAGAATCCGTCGCATCTGAGCTTAAGACGGCACACGACATGGGTGCTGAGATCGCTGTTGTAGTAGGCGGCGGCAATATCTTTCGCGGCGTTTCCGAATCCGCGGGAAATATGGATCGCGCGGCCGCCGACTACATCGGCATGCTTGCGACCGTAATGAATGCGGTCGTCCTGCAAGATGCGCTCGAAAAGCAAGGTGTCTATACGCGGGCAATGTCGGCGATCGATATTCCGCAGCTTGCCGAACCTTTTATCCGAAGGCGTGCGATACGCCATCTTGAAAAGAAGCGGGTCGTCATCTTTGCGGCGGGAACAGGCAATCCGTATTTTACGACCGACTCGGCCGCGGCACTTCGGGCGTTGGAGATAGGGGCCGATGTGATCCTCAAGGGAACAAAAGTGGACGGCATCTACTCCGCCGATCCTATGAAGGTGCCCGATGCCACACGCTACGACCGCATAACGTATCGAGAAGTGCTTGAGAAAGAACTGAAGGTTATGGATGCATCTGCGATCTCACTTTGTATGGAGCATAACTTGCCTATAATGGTCTTCAATATGCGTAAAGCGGGCAATATAGTAAAGGCCCTCGAGGGCGATACTGCCATTGGAACACTCGTCGGAGGTCATATATGAGCGGACAAGACATCGTAAAACAAACCGATCCGAAAATGAACGCTGTTATCGAGGATTTCAAGCGTAAACTCAGTAATATTCGTACAGGACGCGCAACCGTCGGGCTGTTGGACGGCATCATCGTTGATTATTACGGCACGCCGACGCCCTTAAATCAAATGGCGTCTGTGGCCGTTCCGGAAGCACAGCTGATGACCGTTCAACCGTGGGACGCCTCACAGCTCGGAGCGATCGAGAAGGCCATCATAGCGGCGAATCTTGGATTTAATCCGTCCAACGACGGCAAGATAATCCGCCTTGCTGTTCCGGCTCTTAACGAAGAGCGGCGCAAGCAGTTCGCTAAGCAGGTCCACGAGGTTGCCGAAGAACATCGGATCGCCGTTCGCAATCTGCGGCATCAAGCAAATGACAATCTGAAGAAACTTCAGAAGGATAAGGCAATATCTGAGGATGAGGAACGCAGCAGCCTCGACGACGTACAAAAACTTACGAACAGCTATATAAGTAAGCTGGACGAACTCGCCAAGAATAAGGAACAGGAAATAATGAGCGTCTGAAACTGTCGGATCTGATCGTTCGGCCCGGGATGCTTCCGGCATCCCGGGCCTTTTTCATTTCGTCTGATACTTTCAAACGCCCGCATCTCGGGTTATATTGGTAACGCTCAGGGGTGTGATAAATGAAAGATCGACCAAGTTTCTTGACGCTGCTTCTCCTTATCGGATTTTTGCTTTCAGCCGTGTTCCCGTGCGGGCCGGGCTACATATCGCCGGTTTTCAACAGCAAGAATTCGCCGGAATATCCGTACACCAACTACGCGGCGGGACAGCTTGGCATCGTAAAGCCCGGTTTTGGCCGCGCTTTGCTTCTCACCGCATATCGATATGTCAATGGCGGCAGTTTTTCGCCCGATGAACAAAAGGCTCTCACCGAAATATGGAAAGCCCAGATCGACCGCGACTTTGAAGAAGGCGATAACAACACTGCTGCGATCAAAGCTTGGGTCGAAAAGCGTAAAGAAGTGATGCCGAAGGACGAAAAACTGCCAGACATCTACACCGAGCGCTCCTACGGAGGCTATAACTTCTTTCCGAACTGTGCCGTAAATGCCTTCGAGACGGCGACGGCAACACTTGCCTCACGCATTGCCGAGCACGGTGCCGCGGATACGAGCGTTAAGGATTGGGTCATGGCTCAGGATGATGTTTTTCGTAATTGTGCGAGCGGCCGGAGCCTTCCCGGTGAGGCTCCCGTCGGTTCGCCGACATGGCTTCAAAAAGATCGCGCCTATCAGCAAGCCGCGGCGGAGTTCTATTCGTTGGACTATAACTCGGCCAAGAAACGCTTTCAGGATATCGCTCTTGATACGGAATCGCCTTGGGCAGAGACCGCTGATTATCTCGTTGCCCGAACGCTGATCCGTCAAGCGAGCCTGGCAGGCAATCCGGCTGCGGCACTTCCCTATTATGAAGAAGCAGAGGCAAAGCTCGACCATTTCATTTCGCCTACAGGAAAGTTCGCGCCGTCGGCGAACCGCCTTCTCAATTTGGTCAAGTACCGCCTTCATCCCGAACAGCGAGTGCTCGAATTGGCACAGACACTCGCCTATCGACCCAACAATGATAACTTCAAACAAGATGTGATCGATTACACATGGCTCCTTGATAAATACGAGAACGAGACGTTCGAGAAGATCCGCAAGCGTACGGAGGCAGAGGAGGCCGCAAAGAAAGGTGAACCCGTTCCGACGCCTTGGCCGACGAATAACTCTGAGTCAGCAGTGCCTCCGGGCAAACTGGCGCTAAATTGGTGGGACGACGCCAACAGCAGATCGGTCCAGATAATTATTGATGAGAATGCAACCGATGCGGACGCGATCGGCGCGGCCGAGCGAGAACTCGGGAAACCGCTCACGGATGCCCAGAAAAAGAGCGTACGAGAAGAGCGCGCTTCGGCATACTCGAACAGATATTCTTCCGGAATAGCGAACGAATACGAAGGCGGTTGGTACACGGATGAGCAGCTGAGCCTTGGGGACCTTCCGGCGTTCCTTCGAGGCGATGATCTGACCGATTGGCTTTATACGTTCCAAACGAGCACGCCCGAAGCGTACCTTCATTCGCTAAAGAAATTCTCCGATACCGGTTCGGAGATATGGCTTATGTCGGCACTTTCGCAGGCTCGAACCAACTACTCAGGCCTGCCGCGCCTTTTCGAGGCCGCTCAGAATGTAAGTACATCATCGCCCGCCTATCAGACGATCGCATTTCACCACACGCGACTCCTGCTCGACCTCGGCAAAACGGCGGAAGCACGTAAGATCATAGACGACGTTACGCAATTTGAGGACAACTTGCCGATCTCAACGCGAAACAGCTTCAGCGATCTGAAACGACGACTTGCCGGCAGTATGGATGAGTTCATTCGAACGTCTCTTCGTAAACCATACGCATGGGACTTCAGCGGAAGCGTCAACACACTCGACAACCTGATAGCGGATCAGAAATCGTATTATGATCCTGAATACGAAAAAGGAACCCGCGAGGAATTTGAACAAAAGATCGAGGAATCATATAAGCTCCAGCGCGAATTCAACGAGCGGCCGATGCTCGATCGCGCGTCGGTTGATCTGATAAATACGAACTTCTCTCTCCGGGCACTCAAACAGGCACTCGATTCAGATGCTCTGCCAGAGAGTCTGAAAGCGAATTTCGCGATCGCCGTATGGACACGCGCATGGCTTCTCGATGATAAGGCAACGGTACTCGCGGTAACGCCGATCCTTGCACACGGCCATCCTGAAATGGCTCAGCAGCTCGATGCGATCACATCTGCCACTACTCAACCCTCACAGGACAGAGCGATCCTATATTTCGTCTTAAAAAATCCGATCCTGAGTCCGTTCGTCGAGGACGGCACCGGAAAGACGGACAACGACTTCGGTATGTGGGACGATAATGACTGGTGGTGTACATACTCGCTTGAGAATGAGGACGCCGACGGCAGCAGCGGATCCGAGAGCGACACCGACGAGCGTCTGACGCCGCCGCCGTTCATAACCGCCGAAATGAAGCGACAGGCCGGCCTTGAACGGAAAAAAATGCTGGATCTCGGCAATGCTCCGCAAATGCTTGCCGAACGTGTCCTCGCATGGGCAAAGGCCGCTCCTGCGGACAAAAGGGTGGCGGAGGCACTTTATATCGCTCATCAGGCCAATGGCTGGACAAAATACGGTTGCGGCAGTAACGAAGACCTTCAAAATAAGATCGCGGCCGTGATGAAGAAGAGCTATGCGTCGAGCGAATGGACAAGGAAACTCGATCAGCCGGACGAGGATCAGTAGCATTTCTTGTTTCGACCGGCATTTGAAGTACAACTAATGCCCTATGAAAGCCTTGACCGAAACGATCGTCCCGACGCCTTGAATGACTTCGGCGTCCGTTTATAAGCGCCGCCCACTAGAGGGCTGACGACGTGACAAATTCTAGATGGCCTGTTGCGCTTGAGGCTCAAGAGCAACAGACAGATACATTGGACCAAATGCTTGGAAGCACAAGGAGTTGGACGGATCGGCCTGTTGCGAACCCTTCCTGAGTCTTGCGGCAGAAGAGTTTTCCACAGGACGCCTGTTTCTGTGGAAAACAATTCAGCATCTTAGATACGCTCTTTGCTTTCAACGATCTGCAGCAAATAAATTCATTTACAACCTTAAGTTTTCATTGTATCATCGTCGTTAGTGTTTATCGTCTGCGCGTAAATGCTGCAACCGAGATCCGAAAAGATTCATCAACATAACGTCTGAACCGCGGCCGCCATGGCTTTGCCCGCTGCATGAACGTTTTTGCTTCAGGAGGAAAGTATGTCAAAAGGCAACCTGATTATCCGAACAACATTTCTCGCACTGCTCATTCTTTGCATCAGTGCTGCGACGTTCGCCGACACGATACGCCTGAAGGACGGCAGTATCTTCAAGGGTACGATAACCTCTTTCGCAAATGGGAAATTCACTATCGTGATCGGTGAAGGGCAGCGGAGCCGCCAACTGTCATTCAGCGCCGCCGAGATCGATTCGATAATTTTTGATCAGAACCTTAGGCCCGCCGCTGCTGATCCGTCAAATCGAAACGCCTCATACACGCCGAGTGAGCCTCCGCGTGTCGTGATCGCCAATGATAACTCAGTACCGGCGTCGCAGCCTGCCAAAAAGACATCTTCGGCTCCCGTCAAACCGATCGAGTGGAATGTAAAGGTCTTGGCCGACAATACGTCGAACGGCTGGACGAATACGGGTTGGGTCGTCAAAAAAGGACAACGCATACACATCTCCGGCGACGGCACCGTTTCGCTGGGAAAGGGCCGTAAGACGACCGCCTCGGGCCTTTCTGATCTCGATGATCCGAACAAACTCTTGAAGAATGTACCAACCGGCGCGCTGATAGCGGTCATCGGCGACGATAATAATGACTTCATATATATCGGCGCTGACCGCGAGATCACCGCGACGCGTGACGGCTCGCTATTCCTCGGCATTAACGAAGGCAACTTGGATGATAATTCGGGCTCATTTGCCGTGAAGGTGCAGATCATCCCTGACGGTCAATAGGCCGACTTTCAAAAGCAGCAAATGGCCGGCCGCCAAGAGCGAGTCCGGCCTTTTTATTTGCCTTTAACCAACGAAAATCGCACAATCTGTATCTAACCTTTATGCTGCGGCACCGGGAGTATTTAATGAAGTACCGTTCTCTTCGCTCATTTTTCGCCATAAGTTTTGCCATTTTTATTGTTGCCGGCTCCGGCGTACTGGCGGCCGCGCAGTCGCGTCCTCAGCGGCCTGATGCATCGGTGGGTGACGGCAAAAAGAACGATCGTCCGCGGCCTTTGACCGACGAAGAAAAGCGTGCGGCTGAAGAAGCCAAGAAACGAGCCGAAGAGGAAAAGAACGCCATTATCGACCCTGACGTCGAGAAGGTGGATACCAACATTGTTACGATCGAGGCCGTAGTCGTCAACAAGAAGAACGGCAACATTCTGACTGGATTGAGGAAGGAGAATTTTGCGGTCTTTGAGAACGGCGTAAAGCAGCAGATATCCGAATTCTCAACACCCGAATCACCTATCACCGTCTCGCTTGTTGTTGAATACAGCCGTTGGACCGAGATCCTCGGCCGTGCCGGCAGCGGCTATTGGGAACCGGGAACTTACGAGGTGATTCGCCCTGTCGCATATTTCCTCTCGAATTTTATTAAGCCGCCGAATGACAATGCATCTGTGATAGCATTCGACATACGCCCGACACCGATCACCGATTTTACGAACGATCCGCAAAGGCTGCGGCAGGCCGTCGAGATATTGCTCCGTAACAGGCCGGCGTACCGCGAGAACAACCTTTGGGATGCTCTTAAATTTACGCTCATCGGCGGCGTCGGCGACACCGTCGTGCTTGAAGATTCAAAAGACCGGACCGCGCAGTACGAAGGTATGGCACGCCTGAATGCAAAGCGAAAGGCGATAATACTCGTCGCAAGCGGGATCGACACGTTCAGCAAATCGAACTATGACGAGGTTCGACGTGTGATCCGAGAGGCAGGCATTCCGATCTACGTGATCAGCACCGGAAATCTTTTTTACAAACGCTACGAGCCGTACCTGCCTGCCCTTGACGGTATCGATGGATCGCCCGGCCGAATGACGTTCCAAATGGCGAGAGTTGCCATGGACACCATCGCGAAGGAATCGGGCGGGCTGCATTATGCCATGACCTTTGAAGGCGAAGTTCCGGCATATCTTGCCGAGATCAATGCAAGATTGCGGAATCAATACAGCCTTTCGTATGATGTGATCGAGCCGCGCGCTCCGGGATCTAAGAATAAACTGCAGGTAAAGGTCGATGTTGACGGCGACGGAGTTTACGACGATAAAACGTATGTCGTACAGCACAGGCCGTATTACATTGCTCCGGGTGACGCAAAGGACAAGAAGAAAAAGTGATCATTGCGTCGCTCGACTGTGAGCAGCGAGCGAGCGCAAAATTACGCACGGCACATCGCTAATGCCGTGCGATCATGAAGCCTTCGCTTTCGGACAGCTTCCGGCCTTACGCCGAGCATAGATACCCGGCATTTTCCTTCGCTATTTTTCGAGAAAACCCGTCGGTGTCGCGGTGTGATCAAAGACGTATTTGTAGTTGTATATGCCAAAGGGAACGATCGGAACGTCTTTGGTATATGTGACCCGTGCCGTCAGCATGTTCCCATTCTGAGTAACATTCAGCGTGGCATCGGCCGGTGCTCCCTGGGTCACCATCGCCTTTTGGATGCGAGCTTTGACATTATCGACCGGATTCATCTTTCCGGGCATTGCAAGCCCCTGAAGTACCGCCGTTGACATCTCCGTACGGAGAGCCTCGGCATCGTAAGCCACAGGCACATAGTTATAACCGGCGTTACCCAAAAGTGCGATCACGGCTAACGCGATCAAGAGCTTCACACCGGCACTGCCTCGTTCCGTGGAACGTTCTCTGTTTGTTTTGTTCATTCTTGGTCAACCTCCTCAAAGGACTTCGAGAGGGCCTTTCTTGTGCTCAGCGAGCAAGAAGGTGTTCAAATGCAGACCTTTGCGTACGTCTTGAAATGTCCTTGCCGTCAACAATGCACGGATCGCCGATGCCTTTCAGCAAAATCAGCCTCAACCCGCCGGCCACATTCTTTTTATCAAGAACGAAGGCCCGAATGACCTCGTCTGCATCGATGTTCGCCAGTGTCGGGAGTTTTCCGACACGATGCACAACACCGTACAACAAGTTTACTTCAGCATTTGATAACAAATCAAGACTTTTTGACAGCTCGGCAGCGTATAAAATGCCGTAGCCGACAGCCTCGCCGTGGCGAAAATAGCGATAATTCGTAACCTTTTCGAGTGCGTGGGCGAGCGTGTGGCCAAAATTAAGCACCATACGCGAACGACCGTCACGGCGTTCGGGCGCCTCGCGTTCGTCACCTCGCACGATCTTCGCTTTGAACGCGATGTTGCCTGCGATCAGTTCTTCGAGCAGCAAGTCATCGTGCGTTTCAAGGTAAAGTTCGGTCTTATCCATCAGCTCGGTACCACTGATAGCGGCGTGTTTGACCATTTCGCAAAGGCCTGCGGTCATCTCTCGGCGCGGAAGCGTTGAAAGCACTGCCGGTACAATTAGAACGCCCGAAGGTTGGTGAAAGGCTCCGATGGTATTCTTGCCGAATTTGCTGTTTACGCCTGTCTTGCCGCCGACAGACGAATCGACCATCGCAAGAAGCGACGTCGGCACCTGCAGAAAGCGGATGCCGCGTTGATAAATGCTCGCGGCAAAGCCCGCGAGGTCACCTACCACGCCGCCGCCGAGAGCGACAACGGCATCACTCCGGGTAAGTTCGGCAGTTCCGAGCGCGTCGAGCGTCTTTGTCAGCGAAGATATGCTTTTTGCTCTTTCGCCCGGCCTCACGATGTGCTGCGACACCGAAAAACCTTGCGCCTGCAATGCCGATTCAACCGTCCGGGCGTACAGCTTGCTTACGTTAGCATCAGAAACGAGACAGATCTTTGAAGAACTCTTACCAAGGCATTTGCGTGCCCAATGCCCGCACGCGTCAAGGCCTTTACCGAAGGCCGCGTCGTACGAACTTTCGTTTCCGGACGTGTTGATACGGATCGACAAAGACATCTAACCAAGCACCGATTCGATCACCTCTACGAGCCGCGCGGCCTGCTCCTCGATCAAAGACTGGTCTTCGCCCTCGATCATAACGCGAGCGACATTCTCTGTCCCCGAGTAGCGCAGCAGCAAGCGGCCGCTGCCTGCCGCCTTGATCTCGCTCTCGATCTGCTTTGCTAAAGATGCGATCTCGGTCACATTCTCAAAAGGTATCTTCTCGCGCACGGCAGCTTTCTTAAGCGTCTGCGGATACCGCGTAAAGCCCTTTGCTGCCTCAGCCAGCGAGCCTCCGAAGCTTTCTGCCGCCTTCAGCAGCAGAAGTGCGGTCGCCATACCGTCGCCGACAAGGCTTAGCTGCGGGAATATCACATGACCGGACTGTTCGCCGCCGATCTCCGAGCCGCTGTTCAAAAGTTCCTCAAGAACGAATTTGTCGCCCACGGAAGTGCGTTCGAGCGCTATTCCCTCACCGGAAAGGGCCAGTTCGAGGCCGACATTGCTCATCACGGTTGCCACGACCTTGCCGTTCTTAAGGTCGCCGCGTTGTTTCAACTGACGCCCAATGATCCAAAGGGTCGAATCACCATCGATCAGTTCGCCGTTCTCATCGACAAATAACGCTCGGTCGGCATCACCATCAAAGGCGATACCGAGATCTGCATTACGCGAAGCAACTTCCCGCCGGAGTTCGTGGATATGTGTCGAACCGCAGTCTTCATTGATGTTGCGGCCCGTCGGTTCGCAATGAAGATCGATCGTTTCTGCACCAAGTCCGGCAAACAATTCCGGTGCCAGTGTTGAGGCCGCTCCGTTCGCACAATCAAGCACGATCCGCCTGCCCTTGAGCGACAATCCGTCGGCGATCTTAACCAAGTGATCGAGATACGCATCTCGAAACTCCGACCAGCGTTCGGACGGAAGGGCATGAGTTACCATGAACTCTTCTTCGCCCGTCGCCTCAAAGACCTCCGCTTCGATCATGCGTTCGGTCATTTCATCAAGCTTCCTGCCCGACGGCTGAAAGATCTTGATACCATTGTCGCGAAACGGGTTGTGCGACGCACTGATAACGACGCCCGCATCATAACCGAATCTCTGCGTCAAGAATGCCACTCCGGGCGTCGTGATAACGGCCGCCGATTCGCAGACCGCACCTTCACTTTCCGCACCCGAATGAAACGCCGCCTCGAGCCTCGCTCCCGATTCGCGCGTATCACGGCCCGTAACAAACTTCGGGGCGCGGCCTAAATTTTCGCGAAATTGCCTCGCCACGGCCGCTCCGATAAGGCAAACCGTATGATCATCAAGCGGGAATTCACCCGCTATGCCGCGTATTCCGTCCGTTCCAAATAGTTGATCCATAAGGATATACTGCACCACACGCTCGATGCGAAAGCCTAGTTATACATTATCCTGGCAGTGACTTCCAATTAAATTAAACATAAGCATTGTAAATATATCCGATAAATAATTCGAAATCTATTGACAACCGCATACACAATGGGCGAATCTTATAACTGCGGCCGCAAGCTTTCAGAGAAGTTACTATCACGCGGCACCTCTCTCCAAATGACAGTTATGAAAATTTTAGCGGTCTTTGGCCTTTTGCTCCTTACTGCATCGTCAGCTTTTGCTCAACTTGGCAACGAGTCGCCTCGAGTGGTCGTAACATCGACGCTGCCGCAAGCCATACCGCAATCTAAACCGATCGCCACGCCGACGCCGATCGTAGCCTCTCAACAAAAGCAGAGCATTTATCCGCAGACTGTCGCGGGGAGTAACCTGAATCAAAAAGGCCTGAGCTTTGCACAGATCAAGTCAAAGATCGCTGAAGCCAAGCGTTTTATGCAGACGCGGCCGATCGCTACCGCTTCGGTCGAGTCGGAAACGCCCAACAGTCTTGTCCGCATTGCATTTTACGATGAGCGCGAACGGACCATCGACTATCTTGTATTAAGCAAGAACGATTTCCTGACGCCGTTGACCCCGGTCTTGGGCATCACTTTGAACGGAAAACAGGTAACCAAGCAAACCATCAGGGCGAACGGCGTTAATACGCCCATCACGATCACAGATTCTAACGGCATCCGCCATTTGCCGCTGATGATCCAGTATCCCGTCGAAAAGAACGGAAGGTTTATCGAAACTGCATATTATATGTCAACTCATCCGGGTATCATCACCTCGGAAGTGGTCAACGCCGGGCGTTTTTATGTCCGCAATACCATCGACATCGCTCGCGAACAGCTTCGCAGCAAAGGCTACTCGATAGAACCTAAGGTTGCCGATTTTGCCGAGCGGCTGTCAACGGTCGAGCACGTCGATCATTTGAGGTTCCGCACTGAGCCGCACGCGAATATCTTTAACGACATCTTTACGCTTTACGCTCTAAATGAGGGTCAGACATACCGTTATTCGGTAAGTTCGGCGGGTGCCGGCGGAATGGTGCAAATGATACCGGCGACGTATCGTATGATCCGCGCCAGATTTCCGAATGCCGCATTGATGCCGGACTTCGTCGAGGGAATGCGCAACCACGTCAATGCTACGCAAGCGATGCTGCTTTATATGCAGATGACGTGGAACGACCTGTCATCGAACGCAACGGTGCAAAACGCCCTTGCAACCGGCATCGCGCGCCAAGAACATCTGATGGCGGCGGGTTATAACTCAAATCCGGCTCGTCTGCCCGGCTATATTAACCGCGGCGGTGCTGATTGGGAAACACTGATCCCGCGTGAGACAAAGATCTATCTGCAGATATGGGATTCATTGGAGAGCCTTGTGCCGCTGAGTCCGCGCAAGAAATAATTCATTCGTCGGCAACGTGAGCCTGTATCGGGTCACTCGCTCCCAAATTCGATACTTCGGCAGCGATATCGGCCGCAGTTCGATCGACGAGGCTCGCACCTTCAAAAAACTCATTGTTCGTGATCTCGAACAAGGCGAATGGCGGCGGCTCTATCGCCGCGGCATCGGCCTCGGATAACGAATCAACGATCGCAATGCACAGGCCGTGCGGTTCGCCGAGGTAAATGTCGAAGTACCAGTTGCGTCCGTCAACCTCGTGAAAATAGCGGTTCTTGCGTATCTCTCGCCCGCCGAACCTATCAAATAAAGATAACTCCGGTTCATTCAGATGCAGTTCGGCAGTATTGATGATCCGGCAGCCGGTGTCCGCATTCGATGATACGAGCTGCAGGACGTGCGCTATCGAATTCGCCTGCGGGTCGCGTATTCGACGTGAACGAAGGCGCGTGTTGATAAAATAATTGTCAAAGATCTGTAAATGGCTGCTTGCCCTTGTCAACGGATCGGGCAGCCCTTCGGCCAAGAAACTTCTTCTGAATGTTGTGACGCTTGTCTTACTCATTTTTTGAAGTTTATTATACTCATTGAACACATTTTCTGAGAGAAATATTATGAAAGCAGTTACTTTTTGTTCGGTCATTTTCCTGACGGTTACTTTTGTCGCATCCTGCGGAGGCGGGCCTGCGGGCAACGTGCCGGCAAACAACTCCAACTCCGGCGTCTCATCAACAAGTCAAAACGCCAATGCAGTAACCGTCATAACGCCGACACCCGATCCGTCCAATAACGATGCGCCGACGCTTACACCGGTGTACAAAGCATTTTGCGAAGCTCTGAAAAAGAAGGATGAAGCGGCGGTCCGCAAGGTTTACAGCTCCGATACACTCAAGAACTTTGACGAGCAGATGAAAGCCGAGAATATCAAGAGCCTGCTAAAGTTCCTTGAGGATGATATTCCGACCGGCGAATGCACCGTAAAGAACGAGGTGATCAACGGTGATTCGGCAGTCGCAAAGCTTGTAAGTTCGCTCTATCCGAACGGTTTTGCGATCGTCTTTGTAAAAGAAGGCGGCGAGTGGAAGATGACGAATCGCAGCCCGACGCTCGATACCGTAAAGAGCGATAAGACCGCACCGGCCAACGCCGCAAAATAGCGTTTCAGGCAACCTATCGTTACGAGGTCAAGAGCTGCCTGCACCGGCCGCAGGCAGCCTTTTACGTTCATATTTGCGTTGAGCCGATCTAAGAATACTGCAGGACTTTATAGTTTCGAGCTAATCCTATATCCTTATTCCGATGTCCTATCAGGTGATAGCCCGCAAGTGGAGGCCGCAGACCTTTGAAGAGGTAACGGGCCAGGAGGTCGTTACGCAAACGCTGCGTAACGCACTCGAACACGATCGGCTCCACCATGCCTATGTGTTCTCGGGTTCGCGCGGTGTCGGGAAGACGACGACAGCCCGCATCCTTGCAAAGGCTGTCAACTGCCATAAGACCGACAAGCCGAACCTTACGCCCTGCTCGACGCTTGCAGACGATGCGTGTGCGTCGTGCATCGAGATCTCAGAAGGCCGTTCGCTCGACGTGCTTGAGATCGATGCGGCTTCGCATACCGGCATCGGCGAGGTTCGCGAGACGATACTCGAAAGCATCAACTTCAAACCGGCACGCGACCGCTACAAGGTCTTTATCATCGACGAGGTGCATCAGCTATCGAAGCCCGCGTTCAACGCGCTTTTGAAAACGCTGGAAGAACCGCCGGACACGGTCATCTTCGTGCTTGCGACGACCGAACTGCACAAAGTGCCCGAAACGATCCTTTCGCGGTGTCAGGAGTTCGATTTTCGAACGATCGCCTCGTCAAAGATATTCGACCGGCTGAGGCTGATCGCTGATTCTGAAAATATCGATGTTACCGACGATGCACTTCGCGAGATCGCCCGTTCAGGCGAAGGTTCGATGCGCGATGCGCAGAGCAACTTCGATCAAGTTATCAGCTTTTCGGGCGAAAAGATCACTTCGGACGATGTAACCAGGGCTTTGGGCCTCGCAAGCTCCGATACCTTGGCGACGGTGATCCGTGCGATCGCGGATAAAGATTCCGGAGCAATTCTCAACGTGGTGGACGATCTGATGACACGCGGCCACGACCTGCGCAACTTCTGCCGCGACCTACTCGGCACACTTCGTGACCTTCTGGTCTTTAAGGTCGCCGGAGCTTCTGAAAAGCTGATGGAAGGCTCAGTTGCCGACAGCTCTATATTGGAAGCCTTGAGTTCCCCGTTCACAGAGGCTGACCTTTTACGTTTCTTCAATTCCCTTGCAGAAACCGAGACCAAACTCCGCGAGGCCGCTCACGCGCGGCACACACTCGAGATCGGCCTCGTAAAGCTGATCGAGATGCGGCGTGTAAAGCCGCTGGAAGCGATAATCGAACGCCTTACGCGACTCGAAGGCTCTGCTCCGGCGGCCTCGGCGGAAAAAAAAACTTTAATTGAGAACGAACCGGCCGTTATTGGGGCCGCGAACCCGTCGAAAGCGGGCGCATCGAAAGGCCGCGGCGATCACGAGGAGACTAAACCCGAACGGCCCCAGCCCGTAATTGAGCCGCCTGCACCGATCGAACCTGACACCCGACAGGCCGCATCGTACGCACCGATCCGCTCGCCTCGGTTAGCGCGCCTTTCAAGCGAAGAATTGGCTCATACACCGGATGACAAACTCGATGATGCGTACGACGAAGCACTCGCCGCCGAAGGCGAACCCCTGAAACCGATCAACGGAGCTTCGGCGATGATAAGCGAATGGTTCAAAGATATCGTACAAGCACGGCCGATGACAGTTTCAGGAGGTGCTGCGGCCGCTCCCGCACGCGACCTGTCCCATTTGCTGCCCGATAGGCCAAAAGATGAACCTGTTGAACTGCCGACGCTTGGCCCTGACGCGACGACGGAGGAATTGATCGCGTACGCCGACGCACATCCGACGGTAAGGATGATCAAACGAACCTTCCGCGCACGCATCATTGACGCAAAGCGGGTTTGACCGCATCTAAGGCTTTGCGTCGTACACTTTGCGGCAGATATTGGATGCGGCGGCGAGTCGTTATCAGCATTGGACCTATGAGATATGAACTGCGTATTGTTGCGATCGTTGCCGTGTTATTGGCGGCCATTGCGTCAATTCCGGCGCAGCAAAGCACCGGCTGGTCTCAGAATGTCTCGCCGCTGCCTTCGCCGACCGGCTTTGTAAATGACTACGTCGGAGTCATGGATCAAGCGGCCAAACAGCAGTTAGAAACCAAACTCCGTAATTTCCGTGACACGACGAACCCGTCGGTCGAGATCGCGGTCGCCGTCATAAAAACGACGGGCGACAGAGATATTTTTGATTATTCGCTCGCCGTTGCGCGCGGCTGGAAGATCGGCTCAAAGGCAGACGACAACCCGAGTGCGCTGCTTTTTATAGCGATCGACGACCGCAAATACTTTACACAGGTCAGCAAAGACCTCGAAGACGAACTGCCGGACGGCGTTGTCGGAAGCCTTCAGCGGCAATATCTGGTACCGCAGTTCAAACAAGGGAACTATTCAAAAGGCATCAGTGACACGGTCGATGCCTATATTAGAACGATTCAAGCAAAACAGTCGGGTGAACCCGCGCCGTCGGGCACTTCCGGCAGTTCTGAGAATGACGGTGCATGTATCGTCGGCTGCTGTATCGCAGCGTTCATTTTTGGCCTGTTGATGCTGATCCTCTTCCTGTCGCGACGACAAACGCCCCCCGGCGGAGGATCAAGCGGAGGCTGGCGAAGCGGCGGATTCGGCGATGCCGCAGCGGCCTCGATCCCGTGGATAATTGACGCCATCGCGAACAGCAGCAGTTCGGGCAGCTCGTCGTCAGATTGGGGCGGCTCTTCCGGCGGTTCAGATTGGGGCGGCTTTGGCGGCGGCGGAGACTTCGGCGGAGGCGGTGCCGGCGGAGACTGGTAAGGCAAGCAGAAATGGAGTGATCCAATGGAAATGAATCATCACTTTGACGCATTTATTGACGATCTGCGTTCGACCCATGGAACGAACCTGGTTTCGGTGATCCTTTTCGGATCGACCGCCGCCGGCGATTACGTGCCGAAAATGTCCGATCATAACATCCTGATCGCTCTCGACCATATCGGGCCGGAAGATCTTCGTAATGCATACGCCTGCGTGCGGGAATGGACGAGGCTCGGGCACCCTGCACCGGTTTATTTTACAGTTTCTGAGCTTAAGAACGCTGCGGATGTATTTCCGATCGAGTTTCACCAGATGAGCGCTTCGCGCGCGGTCTTGTACGGCCCCGACCTGCTCGATGATCTAAAGATCTCCGATACCTTTCTGCGGCTTCAGACAGAGTATGAGCTTCGCAGCAAACTGCTGAAGCTTCGCCAGCAATACATTCCGGCGTCGCACACGGTTGACGGTTTGAAACGCCTCATGGCGGAGAGCTTATCCAGCTTTGCGGCATTGTTCGGAGCGGCCCTATTGATCAGCGGAAAGACGCCGCCCGCAAAAAAACGCGATATAGTTGCAATGGCCGCTAAAGAATTCACTCTTGACATTGAGCCATTTGAAAAAATTTTCAGCATCCGTAAGAATGTTGATGAACCGAAACTTGACGAGAGCTCGGCAAACGGCCTGTTTGGCGAGTATTTGAAACAGATCGAGCGGGTTATCGCCGCCGTGGATGCTTTAGAAAAATAGTTTAAGGAGAAGTCTATGAAAAGAATACTGATATTGTCGGCACTGCTGATCGCTGCTTTTTCGATGAGCGGATGCAGCTATAACGACCTGACCGCAAAACAGCAGGCAGTAAAGGCCAAATGGTCAAATGTCGAAAGCGCGATGCAGCGTCGCGCCGATCTGATACCGAATCTTATCGAAACCGCAAAAATGTCCGCTGTGAATGAACAGGAGGTTTTCGGGCAGATCTCCGATGCACGTTCGCGGCTTCTGAACGCGCAGCAGGCAGCTCCGCAAGGCCCCGACGGTGATAAGTCGCCGGAACAGAAGCAGGCGATCATCGAGGCGAACAACTCGTTCGGCGGCACGATCGGCAGGCTGCTCAGCTTACAGGAGAATTATCCGCAGCTTCGTTCGAGTGAGGCATTTATGAAGGTTCAGGACGAGCTTTCAGGTACGGAAAACCGCATAAACACCGCACGCATCGATTACAACGATGTGGTGCAGGCGTACAACACGACGCGGAACTCGTTCCCTGCGGTTATCACGGCATGGATCATGGGCTTTAAGGAAGAGCCGTATTTCCAAGCTGACGATAAGGGCAAGACCGTGCCGACCGTCGGCGATGCGAATTCGCTTCGAAAGCCCGAGGGCAATAAGTAGCATTGCCCTCGCGAACGAACGCCGGATGACAAAAGGCTTACCGGTTCGATGCCGGTAAGCCTTTTCCCTTTGAAACTTCGATCTGTCCTAAATCCGGCGCGGATGCGGGGCGTTCAGATCAGGTCGATCCGATCGATAACGCCGACTATCGCCGAGTCGATCGCCGCTCCGGGCTTTCCCGTCGAAGCGGTCGATGCCGACCAGCCTTCTTGCGCGATCAAAACTATGTCGCCCTCACCGGAATCGACCGAGTCAAGAGCGATACATGTGTAATCCATATCCTCACCTTCGGGCGTGATCTGGCGGCAGAGCATCGCGCGCGTACCCTCATAACGCTGATTTTTGTGCGTTGCAACGATGTTTCCGATGACACGGGCTAGAAGCATTTGAAAGATATCTGCACGTCGCAGAACGGTGCTAGCGGTGTTCGCCGTTCCGTACATGCTTGTCGGAGTCAATAATGCCGACGATGGTGCAATCGGTCGGGATCTCATCACGCTTGAACGGGAATGAGGCTTCTTTGCCGCGGCACCAAAAGACGAGTTCGCCGACGCCCGCACCGACCGCATCGAGTGCGATAGTTGGCTTACCCTTTGGCTTCAAGTCGGCGTCAAGCGTTTCGACGATCAAGAGCTTTCGGCCGCTAAGCGCCTCGTTCTTCACTGTCGAAACCAAAGTTCCGATAACTCGTGCTATCTGCATACGAAAAAACTTACGAACGCGCTCGGCTGCCTAGCCGCTGTGGTCGATCTCGTCGATGACGCCGATAATGGCGGAATCGACCGGACAGTCCTTGTTCCCTTCGGCCATACGTGCAGACGAACCGCCGACCACGAGCACCTTTTCATCAAAGCCCGCACCGACCGTATCCACAGAAACGATATAGCCGCTTTGGTCGCTGCCGTCCAGGTTGATCGGCTTTACGATGAGCAGCTTTTTGCCTTGAAGGCGTTCATCCTTTTGAGTGGACACAACCGTGCCCAATATCCGCGCGATTATCATCTGAATGCCTGATGACTACTTTTTGACCACCGGCAGCGTTTCGTCAACGCTCGCGTGCGGACGCGGTATCACGTGCACGCTCACAAGCTCGCCGACACGGCGTGCCGCAGCCGCACCGGCATCTGTCGCCGCCTTGACCGCAGCGACATCGCCGCGGACGATCGCGGTAACAAATCCCGCTCCGATCTTCTCATAGCCGACAAGCTGCACGTTCGCCGCCTTGACCATTGCATCCGAGGCCTCGATCATTGCGACGAGGCCCTTTGTTTCAACCATTCCCAATGCTTCCTGCATCTAGTTAACTCCTAATGTTAGGTTACCGATCCGAACCGTAAGTTTAACTCAAATTGGCCGCCCTGCTCAAAAGCTCGATCAATTGTTCGCGAGTTAGCGATACTCGCTGCCCGTCGTGATCGCTGGCAGAGCGTTCTGCGACATCGCGTTCACAGACGATGCCTTGCTCATGGAGGTAGCCGCACGATTGGCAGCGTGCCTTTTCTGTAAGATAACCGGCCTTTTCCCTGATATTTACAAGTTTCTTTATGGCATCGGCCGGCAGGTCGTTCGCCCCGCCGAGCGTACGAGCCAATATTGCGATCTTTGCCGTGTGTTCGAGGGTTTCAAGCCGATCGAACGCCTGCCATGCGTCAGAGCCGTAGGCTACCGCCCCGTGATTCGCCATGAGCAATGCGTTGTGATTTTCGATAAAAGGCTTCATCTTCTCGGTCAGTTCCCTTGTCGAGGGCGTACCGTAACCGGCCAACGGAACGCAGCCCAGCGTCAGTATGACTTCAGAAAGGATCGGCTGATCGATCGGAAGTCCTGCGACGGCAAAGGCCGTTCCGTACGGCGGATGGGCATGGCATACGGACATAATATCGGGCCGCATCTTGTAAATGAGCAGGTGCATTGCAAGTTCGCTTGATGCACGGCCCTCCGACAAAGCACGGCCCTCCATATCCGTGAGTACAAGGCCGCTTTCGGTCATGCGGCCCTTACATGTCATCGTCGGTGTAGCAAGCACGGTATTCTCATCGAGGCGGATGCTTACGTTGCCGTCGGATGCAACCACGTAGCTGCGATCATACAGCAGTCTGCCGATCTCAATGATGAGTTTTCTGGCTTGTAACTCGTCCATAAACAAAGAAACCACAGATTAACACAGCCCGCAGGCGCGGTGTTAATCGGCGGCTTCTTTAATGCCGATAACGGCGTTTCTAGTTGCCGGTGTGTCCCCGCATTCGCATTTTCGGTGCAGCCGCCGGATCGTGCGGCATTGCCGGCGGCGGCGGAACCGGAGCAATGAACTGAGGATCGTTCAACTGTTCACGCAATGCCTCATTCTCCTGCCGAAGCTGCTCATTCTCCATTCTCAGATCCTTCATCCGATGTCCGCGGCAGCTACGGCCTTCCCAGCGATTTGGTGAAGATGCCGGTGCAGCGCTCATGAACAGCCCGCTCACCGCCATACCGATCGTGAAAGTTATGATGAACGGAATAAAACGCTTTAGAAAACCCATAAAACCCCTCGATGTCTCATTATATCAAATAATGTACTACGTTTGATGCGGAAATTTTGATCCGAGTTTCTTACCGTTCATTTTTTCTTTGATATTCGTATTTTCGCCTTTGCCGCAAGCGGCAGCCTATCCGATTTGCCGACTGACATAAATTGCCGTACAATCACGTTTCAAGTATGAAACAATGATCGCACACCTCAGCGGAAAAATTATCGAGAAAACGACCGATGCCATCGTTGTTGATGTCGCGGGCGTAGGCTATGAGGTGTCGGTGCCGCTTTCGACCTTCTATGAACTTGGCGAGGCAGGCAGCCGTGTTTCGCTTCGCATCCATACTCATGTTCGCGAAGATGCGATAGTGCTGTTCGGCTTTAGTACGGCAAGCGAACGCGATCTTTTCCTGCGGCTCATTTCTGTGCAGGGAGTCGGCCCGAAGCTTGCGATCACGATCCTTTCCGGCGTCAGTGCCGAGGATCTGGCTCATGCTATCAGAACCGACAATTTCGCTCGGCTTACATCGATCCCGGGTGTCGGAAAAAAGACGGCGGAGCGGCTCGTCCTCGAACTTCGCGACAAACTTGCTGAGATTGGCCGCGACGCACGTCCGGCGGCAGGGATTTCGGATACGGAAGGCGGCAAGGCCTTTGACGACGCTCTGTCGGCCCTCGTTAATCTCGGCTATCAACGCACGGCCGCCGAAAAGGCCTTGCAGCAGGCCGTAAAGGGCGGTACGGAGATATCTGTCCAAAAGCTGCTCCGTGCGGCACTTCAACTCCTCGCAAAATAGGCTCTTTATGCTTGAAGTTCTGAGGCATATAAAGGCCGACCTGAGTTCACTCGACAAGCGGGCGAGTTTTGCGCTCGTTTATGCGGCGGTCGGCCTTACTTGTATCACCTATCTCAAAGATCCCGCGTACCTGCGTGCAATTCTCGCGCACACGCCTTTCTCAAATATCGGCGACGCGGCGTTTTATTCGAGAGACAACAATCTTTACGCGCTTATTTGGTGGGTAACTGTCTCTGTAACATTCTATTTCATAGTTCCGGCCTTGTTCGTGCGCTTCATTCAAAAACGAAAGCTCAGTGAGGTCGGTATCGCCGCAAGGGTCGAACCCGGATTCCTCAAGCTGCTCGCAGTGTGTATCGCAATAATGCTGCCACTGATCTTCCTTATGTCGCTGACGGGAGCATTTGCCGCAAAGTATCCGTTTCTGAAGATATACAATGACGCGCCTTATACCGGCACGATCTTGATCGTCTGGGAGGCCGTCTATTTCCTGCAATTCTTCGGCCTCGAATTCTTTTTTCGCGGCTTTCTCGTTCACAGCCTCAAACCGTCTCTAGGGCTTTATTCGATACTTGCAATGACAGTTCCCTACACGATGATCCACTTTCAAAAACCGATGGCCGAGACGTTCGCGGCGGTCTTTGCCGGCCTGTTCCTCGGCTGGATATCGTACAGGAACGGCACAATATGGCTCGGCCTCGTGCTGCATTGCACCGTAGCCTTTTCAATGGATATTTTGGCTCTGTACAACAAAGGGCTATTATTTTAAGGAATATCGATGAACAACATTGCCGCCATCGACATAAGGACCGACGAGCTGTCGGCAGAAGAGTGCCGCTTTGAGGCGAGCCTGCGGCCGGCAAAATTGACCGAATACATCGGCCAGCCGAAGATCAAAGAGAATCTTCGCGTCTTTATGAAGGCTGCATTGAAGCGGCGCGAGGCTCTCGATCATATTCTGCTAACAGGGCCTCCGGGAGTAGGCAAAACAACACTTTCGAATATCGTCGCGAACGAAATGGGTGCATCGCTCAAATCAACATCGGGGCCTGTCATAGAAAAGGCCGGCGACCTTGCCGCGATACTGACGAACCTCGAGGAAGGCGATGTCCTGTTCATCGACGAGATACATCGCTTGAATCCTGCGATCGAAGAGATCCTCTATCCGGCAATGGAGGATTACAGCCTCGACATCTTGATCGGCCAAGGACCGTCTGCACGCTCCGTAAAGCTTGAGCTGCCAAAGTTCACGCTTATCGGGGCAACGACGCGGCCGGGAATGATCACCGCACCGCTTCGCGGGCGTTTCGGCATTGTTTTCCACCTCGATTTCTACGAGGTCGCCGAACTTCAAACGATCTGTGAGCGTTCGGCGGCAATACTGAATGTAAGCGTTGATCGCGAAGGTTCTCACGAGATCGCACGACGCGGCCGCGGCACGCCGCGTATCGTCAACCGCTTGCTCCGCCGTGTGCGCGACTTTGCAGAGGTCGATCACGAAGGCCATATCAGCGGTGAAGTTGCCGGACGATCGCTCGACCGAATGGAAGTTGACTCATACGGGCTGGACGAACGCGACGCAAAGTTCCTTCGAATGATAATCGAGAAATTCGACGGCGGCCCCGTCGGCCTCGGCACGCTGTCGGCGGCGCTGCACGAGGAAAAGGATTCGATCGAAGAGATCATCGAGCCGTATCTGCTCCAGATCGGTTTCATCGACCGAACGCCCCGCGGACGCATTGCTACGCGCCTTGCCTGCGAACACTTCGACATTGTGCTTCCCGAAAAAGCTCCTTCGCTCTTCAATTAGCGTCGCCGGACGGCTCTTCGACGTTTTCGCACCGTTTGCGCGATAATCTTGCATTATGTTGAAAACGCTATTGTTTACCGCCGCTTGTCTTCTTTTCTTACAGCTTGCCGTATCAGCTCAATATCGGTTCGAGGGCTATAACGTCATTGTTGATGCTCCGCGTAACCATACATCTGCAACCTGTGCATTGCGTTATCCGGCGCAATCGACCGCTGTAACGATAACCGACCTTGATCCTTCGACACAGATGAAGATACGGCCGTGCGGCGGCAGCGCCGGTTCGCTTCGGCAAACGAGCGCGTCAACGGCGTTACTGAGCAATGCCGGCGATAAGAAGTGGTGTTTTGAGGGCGAGGACAAGCAGTACAAAGTTTCCTTTCAGGGCGACAGATATTCGGGCCCGATATCGTACACCATACTTGCTTTGTCCGATGAACGGACGCGGGGCTTTTTTAATATACGCGACTTCGGCGCGGCGGGCGACGGTATGACCGATGACACTGCTGCGTTCAAGAGCGCAATGGCGGCCATTGGATCGAACAACGGCGGCACGCTTACCATACCGGACGGCGATTACGTCATAACTTCCGCGGTAACGGTACCTTCCGGCATCATTATCCAAGGCACGAACGGCCTTCATTCGCTCGCGGCAACAAGCAACATTACGCGCAAGAATCCCGCGAGGCTTAGGCTCACACGCTCCGGCACCGCTCTTCTGCGTGTGGGCGAGTGTACCGAGCATGTTACGCTTCGCGACCTCGAACTGTACTCCGACAGCAGCGACGGCACGAGCGGCATCGAGATGATGGGTGCATGGAACACGTCGCAAGGCTTTAATTTCGACCGCGTGTCGTTCTCGAACTTCAATCGCGGCATCCACGCTTACGGATTGCCGCAAACGAACCTCAATTGGCAGATCGACTACATAAAGGTCAATGCCTGTCGTTTTGTGATGAATCGTGATGCCGGCATCTGGGTCAACGCCCGCAATACCGACTGGAAGATCACCGGCTCATTCTTTACTAATCCGAAGAGAGGCCCCGGACAAGCCGCGAACTCGATGCACTTCGAACGCGTCGGCCTTGTGCTGATCGAGGATACTTTTGGCGGCGGCTTCCCCGGTGCACTCGGCGGCACGTTCATCGACATTCTCGACAGCGGGCCGACCACGATCATCGGCTCGCAGACCGAGGCGATGACCAATTCGATCGTATTCAACGAGGTGAACAATCCGCTGGCGGGCGATTACACGTTCCCGATCACCATCGTCAACTCGATCTTCGGCGACCCGATCGTATTCAAAGGCCGTCGTACGCTTGTTTCAACGGGAAGTTATTATCTTGGCAATACCTTTCGCACCGATGACAGACTGCGGGTATATTCAACGGGTGATCGTTTTTGCTACGACGGCTACATCGTGGGATGTCAAAATTACGGAAAGAATAATTTTGATAAGGCTTCGGTGATCTTTATGACCGGCCAGCCGTCCGAAGGTTCGGTAACAGGCCATCCGACCTATTTCGGCTATGACACGAAGATGGGTGCGCCGCTTCAGCTCGCACCCATGCCGGTAAATACGCTCCCGCAAGGCAAGGCGAACGGTTCGCTGGTCTATTGCAGCGACTGCCGCCGCAACACAACGCCTTGCCAAGGCGGCGGAAGCGGAGCTCCCGCAATGGTCATCGGCAATCAATGGAGCTGCTTCTGAGGCAATCCGCTACTCCTCATCCGCGGCGAGCAGCGACGCGCTTGTAACAAGGTCGTCCTCGCCGCACTTGATAAGCGTAACGCCCTGTGCGCTGCGGCCCGTTTCGCGTATCTTGTCAACGCCGAGCCGGATCAGCTTTGCCTGCTGCGTGATTATCATTATCTCGCTGTCGTCGGCTACGGGGAATGCGGCAACGACCTTGCCGGTCTTGTCCGTCGTCTTCATATTGATGACGCCGATGCCGCCACGCTTGGTCAGCCGATAACTGTCAACGGTCGTTTGCTTGCCAAAGCCTTTTTCTGACACCGATAGAACCTTCTCGGAGCCGTCCGGCAGGACGGCACAAACAGATACGACATAATCACCGCCGCGCAAGTTCACTCCGCGGACACCGCGTGCCGCGCGTCCCATCGGCCGCACATCGGTTTCCTTGAAGCGGACAGCCATTCCGTCGTGCGTTGCGACAAAGATGTGCTGCTTGCCGTCGGTGCGAATTACCTCGATCAGCTCGTCGCCCTCATCGATATTGATGGCATTGATGCCGTTCGCACGAATATTCTGGAACTCGCGAAGTGCGGTCTTCTTGATAACGCCGTTCCGCGTGACCATCGTCAGATATATCTCTTCCGTAAAGTCCCGAACCGCCATTGTCGCGACCATCTTACGCTCCTGAGAGAGCTGCACAAGGTTGACAACTGCCTTGCCGCGGGCGGCGGCCGCCGCTTCCGGGATCTCGTGCACCTTGATCTTGAAGACCTGGCCGTCATCGGTAAAGATCATCAGAGCATCGTGCGTTGACGCGGTAAAAAGATGCTCGACAAAGTCATCATTCTTCGCGGTCGCACCAAGCCTTCCCTTGCCGCCGCGGCCCTGCCGTGAATAGGTCGATACAGGTGTGCGTTTGATATAGCCGGCCTTCGTGACCGTTATGGCGACCTCTTCGTCAGCAATGAGGTCCTCGATCTTGAGATCGACGCCCGCATCGACGATGGTCGTCCGGCGTGCATCACCGTAGGCCTTTTTGATCTCGCTCAATTCGTCGATTATCACTTGCCGCAGGACGCTCTCATTGGCAAGGATATTCTCAAGCTCGGCAATGTAGCGGATGATCTCTTCGTACTCGTCGAGGATCTTTTGCCGCTCAAGGGCCGACAGCCTGCGAAGCTGCAGGTCGAGGATCGCCTGGGCTTGTATCTCGCTGAATTCAAGGCTCGCAATGATCTTGCGCAGCTCTTTTCTGAACTGTTCGTCGGTTTTGCTTCCGGCGATGCCGCGCCATTTCTGAACCTCATCGAGTGTCGAAAAATCGGCGGTAAGCCAACGGCGGGCCTCGTCCACGCTGCGCGAATTCCTAATGAGCGGAATTATGTGGTCGAGAGCGTCGATGGCCTTATTGAGGCCTTCTAATATATGCGCTCGAGCCTGCGCCTTCTTGAGGTCGAATTCCGTCCGCCGCCTGACGACTTCGCGGCGAAACTCGATGAACGCCGCAAGCATATCCTTGAGCGTCAATAATTTCGGCTGGCCGTCAACGATCGCGATGTTAATAATGCCGAATGACGACTGCATCGGCGTTAGTTTGTAGAGCTTGTTCAGGATGACTTGCGGGATCGCGTCACGCTTCAACTCGATGACAAGGCGCATCCCTTCGCGGCTCGATTCATCGCGGACCTCAGAAACGCCGTCAAGTTTGCGCTCGTGGACAAGCTCGGCAATACGTTCGTGGAGCTTTGCCTTATTGATCTGATAGGGTATCTCGGTTACGACGATGGCGTTTCGGGTACGTTCGCCGCGTCCGATCTCGTCAACAACAGCCTTCGCACGCATCTGTATGATGCCTCGGCCCGTCTTGTATGCGCTGACTATGCCCTCGCGGCCATATATGAAGCCTGCGGTCGGAAAGTCAGGGCCCGGAATGAACTTGATGAGGTCATCGACGGTAAGCGTGTGGTCATTCAACAAGGCGATGGTTCCGTCCAATATCTCGGTGAGGTTATGCGGCGGTATCTTTGTCGCCATTCCCACGGCAATGCCTTCTGAACCATTTACAAGAAGGAGCGGGATCCTGGTCGGAAGCACTTTCGGCTCAGACAAGGAATCGTCATAGTTCGGCTGAAAATCAACCGTTTCCTTCTCAATATCCGCAAGCACTTCATTCGCGATCTTCTGGAGGCGAACCTCGGTATATCGCATCGCCGCGGGATTGTCACCGTCTATCGAGCCGAAATTTCCCTGCCCGTCAACCAGCGGATAGCGAAGCGAAAAGTCCTGAGCCAGCCTCACGACCGTGTCGTAAACTGCGGTGTCGCCGTGCGGATGATATTTACCGATCGTATCGCCCACCACACGCGCCGATTTCTTATACGGCTTGCCGTGCGTGTTCCCGAGTTCACTCATCGCCCACAAAACACGGCGGTGAACCGGTTTGAGGCCGTCACGCACATCAGGCAAGGCCCGGCCGATGATGACCGACATTGCGTAATCGAGATACGAACGGCGCATCTCGTCTTCGATATTTATTTGATTACGTTCTAGTAATGAATCCATCGTATTTGGAATAGGAAAGGCTGCGGCTTACGGTCAGGAAAAATTTACGGCGGCCCCGAAAAAATCTGGAAAAGACAGTGCCTTAATTATTTCTAAATTATACAGGCGAAAAGCCTGTGTCGCAACCAACGCGAACATCCCCGAAACGACCCGATCTCTGAGGCCGAACAACCGATCCCAAGTTGTCTAAACCTATGCAAAACATACTTTCTAACGAAGTGCTTGGCGATCATCCGAAAGCGCCCGCAACGCCCACTCAAAAAGAGAATCGACGCATTCAGCGCATCGCTCTTCCGCTGCCCGCACGAGTTGAAGTAAAGCTCGACACAAAGGTCAATTGGACCGAGGTAACACGGCTTACGGACGTGTCGGCATTCGGCGCCGGCTTTACGTTAAAACGGCCCGTAAAACGCGGCCGCCTGATCGCTCTGACAATTCCGATGCCTCGGCAGTTGAGATGCTACGACTATGCCGAAGCCCAATATCGCATTTGGGGCCTTATAAGACGCTGCATCGCGATCACGTCAGGCCCGAACCAAACGTTTGCGGTCGGCGTCGCCTTTATCGGCCGCACTCCGCCGAGCGATTATCTTGACCATCCGTCGCGCCTTTACGATATTAGTCACAAGGACGAGACCGCAGAAGGCTTTTGGAAGATGAAACTTGCGGACCTTATGGCTGATGACAGCGACCTGCCAAAGGATCTCCGCAAGCAATCACGCCTTTTCATACCCGAGCCTCTGGTCCTCGAATTGATCGACGAACAGGGGAACGTTACCAATAGCGAAGCCACGGTCACTGAGAACATAAGCCTCAGCGGTGCGGCTGTTTTCAGCCAATTCGACCTGTCTCCCGGCACTTTCGTACGTGTTACGAGCGAAAGGTTCGGTGTTACTATAATCTCTGTCGTTCGCGGCAGAAGGGTCGGTCAGGACGGCATCCCTCGTCTTCATTTGGAGTTCATCGATCGTCATTTTCCGCTTGATGGTATCGAATAGTTTCAGCAGGTAATACGCGATAAATGAGCAGCAACGACAATTTGATCGCTGATGACGGACGTCACCTTTCTCGTCAGGCCGCTGACATTCAGAGCATTGTTCAGGTTAAGGAAGGCGACGGCACGAGCTGGAAAGAAGTAACGGTTCTTTCAACCGTCTCACTCAACGGCGCAGGCTTTACTCTGACACGGCCCGTAACGTTGGGGCGTCTTGTGTCGATGGTTTTGCCCATGCCCAGGAACCTCCGCGCGTACGACCATGACAAGGAGTTGTATCCGGCACTCGGCCTTGTGCAGCACTGTACAAAGACCCGGATCGACGGCGAGACGAAGTACCGCGTAGGCGTTGGCTTTATCGGCAAAGAGGTGCCCGAAAGTTTCAAAAAAGATCCGACGCAGAGCTATCTCTTTACCGGCATACGCCCCGACGGTCTTTGGATGGTCCTTGAGGCGAACAGCCAGTTCAAACAACGCGGCAACCCTCGATTTTGGAAACATATCGAATTCACTGTTACCAAAATGAGGCGCGAGCGTTCAAACCTCGAAAAGGTCACTGCGATGACGAACGACATCAGTGCCGGCGGCTTTTCGATAACCGGCGACCTCAACGTCGAGATCGGCGAGCGCGTAAAGGCTGCGTGCCCGATCTTCGGCTTCTACACTTTTGCCGAGATCCGCAACATTAGCGTCTCAAAAAAGGACAATCGGACGACGCTTCATCTCAAATTCCTTGATTACGAATTTCCGATGGAAAGGCTGCTCGCACGCCCGAGAGCAGCATCGAACGGACATCATCGGTAGGTCGAAACTTACATTTTCGGTGAAAAGTATTTACTCTTTATAGGTCGCAGCCTTCTGCCGCGACCTGTATTTGTGCCGCAAGAGTTCCGCTACCCGTCACGAACGATCATACGTCTGCTGAAGCTGACCGCGCTCATCATCAGCAAGGTTTTCTGGTTCATACGCTACGAAGGTCTCGACAATATTCCGCGTTCCGGCGATCGCGGGCTGATCATCGCGTCAAATCATCAAACATACATCGACCCGGTCTGGATCAGCATTCCGATACGGCAGAAGCAGAGATTTATGGCGTTCGACGGTGCGTTCAGTTGGCGGCTCGTCGGCCCGCTGATCACTTATCTTGGTGCCTTTCCGGTAAAAACGCCGGTCGATACCGGCACGGCGTTCATAAAAACATCACTTCGGGCCCTTTCTGAAGGTGCTGCACTCGTGATCTTTCCCGAAGGCTCGCGCGAGTCAGCCGACGGCAAAATGATGCCGTTCAAGGAAGGTACGATGCGCATCGCATTACGCACCGGTTTACCGGTTCTGCCCGTAACGATCGTCGGCGGCGAACGCATCTGGCCCTACGGCCGTCGATACCCGCGGATCTTTAGGCGCGTTAACGTGATCTTCCATCCCGCGTACACTCCCGAGAACGCAATTTCTGACCAAGCGGCAACCGAAGAGTTGGCGAGAGCCATCGCTTCGGCGTATGACGACAAGCGTCCCGCAGCGAACATCTGAATTTGCCGGTTGCAGCGGCTGTTTTTGTTTGACAATCGGCAGCGAATCTTGTGTAATCGCTTCACGATAAATTAGCTCATCAGGTGTGCCTATGTCTCGAAATGTAATAAATCTCCTCGGGGTCGCAGCGATCTTAACAGTTATCACTGCATGTGTTTGCAATCCGGGAAAGAACACGAACAACTCGGGCGGCGGCGCAAGTCCTTCGCCAAGTGCATCACCGAGTGCGTCGCCTGAGAGCACAAAGTCCCGCAATGCCTCTGAGAACGAGGACAAAGGCAACTTCGTCGTAGAACACGTCGATGTACAAGATCCCGCGTACGAAAAGATCGATGCGGCGATCCGCAAAAATCGTATCCTCGAAGACGCGGCCGACGATCTTAACTCCGCATTGTCGCTGCCCCGTGATATCACGCTGCGTTCGAAGGACTGCGGCGAGCCGAATGCATTTTACAATCCTGACGACGTATCCGTAACAATGTGTTACGAATTGATGGATCACTTTTTCGAGACCTTCCTTAAATCGGGACTGTCCGAGGATGAGGCTTTCCAGCAGATGTTCGCTGCAACAAAGTTCGTCTTTTTGCATGAACTCGGCCACGCTCTGATCGATCAATACCAATTGCCCATAACCGCTAACCAAGAAGATGCGGCCGATCGCTGTTCCGCTTTTATCAATATCGAGGAACTCGGTGATGACGGCGTCAAATCGGTGCTTGCGGCGGCTGATGCGTTCCGGCTTGAATCAAAGGACGGCGGAAAGATCAGCGGCGGCGAGCTTGCGGATGAGCACCTGCTCTCAGAGCAACGCTTTTTCAACGCTCTTTGTATGCTTTATGGCTCGAACCCTGACAAGTTCTCAAATATCGTTACAAAGGGCTATCTGCCGAAGGCTCGTGCCGTGCGTTGCCCGAATGAATATCAGCTGAATGCGGATGCATGGTCAAAACTCCTCAAGCCCTGGCGCAAAAAGTAATACCTTTGGGGCAGTTTCGTTTGATTCCGCACGGCATCGCCGATAAACTGTCCCTTTATGAAGATCCACGAATATCAAGGCAAAGCCATCCTTAAGGAATATGGCGTCCCGACACCGCGCGGCATCGTTGCCCGCTCACCCGAAGAGGCCGAAGCCGCCGCAAAGGAGCTCGGTACCGACATAGTCGTCGTAAAAGCTCAGATACATGCCGGCGGACGCGGCAAAGGAGGCGGCGTAAAGCTTGCAAAGTCGCCTGCCGAAGCAAAAGAGATCGCATCGCAGATGCTCGGGATGATGCTCGTTACGCATCAGACCGGCCCCGAAGGCCGCGAGGTCCGCACACTGCTGATCGAGGAAGGCCTGCCGATCGATAAGGAATTCTATCTCGGCATTACGCTCGACCGTGTTACGGGCCGCAACGTCTTCATGGCGTCGTCGGCCGGCGGAATGGATATCGAGAAGGTCGCCGAAGAAACACCCGAACTCATCCTCAAGGAGACGATCGACCCGGCGGTCGGGCTGCAGGCATTTCAGGCACGCAAGCTCGCATTCGGCCTCGGCATACCGAACGAACTCGTCAACCAAGCAGTCAAATTCATGCTTTCGCTCTACAAGGCGTATGAGAGCACGGATGCGTCCCTTGTCGAGATCAATCCCTTCCTGCTCACAAAGGACGGGCGGCTGATCGCACTCGATGCAAAGCTGAACTTTGATGACAACGCAATGTTTCGGCACAAGGATTACGCCGAGCTTCGCGACCTCAACGAAGAAGAGCCGCTCGAGATCGAAGCATCGAAATTCGACCTCAATTACATCAAACTCGACGGCAACATCGGCTGTATGGTCAATGGTGCCGGCCTTGCGATGGCAACGATGGACATCATCAAACTCGCGGGCGGCGAACCTGCGAACTTCCTCGATGTGGGCGGCGGTGCTTCGCAGGAGCGTGTTGAACAGGCGTTCAAGATACTGCTTGCCGATAAGAACGTAAAGGCCGTACTCATTAACATCTTTGGCGGCATCGTCCGCTGCGATATGGTGGCGAACGGCGTTGTCGCGGCCGCAAAGAATCTCGGCGTCTCGATCCCGATAGTCGCACGCCTCGAAGGTACCAACGTCGAAGAGGGCCGCCGCGTTTTAAGTGAATCCAACATCGGCATCATCCCCGCAACCACAATGAACGACGCCGCCGCCAAAGTGGTCGCCGCCGCCGCCTAAGTCAGAACCGCCTGCGTAAGCGGGCGGCCAGTTCGCAAGATAACCAAAGGCCTCGGACATCACCGAGGCCTTTTTGCTCTATTCAACTTCACTGCCAAACTGCTCCGCACCAACAAAGCGGAGTTACAAGCGGTATTATTGGAAATTCGAAAGGCTTTGTTGAACTATTACGACATTCAATATGAGTTGCCGTGCTCTTTATGAGTTGCCACGCTCTTTAGAGCGTGGAAAAGGTGAACAAATAGGATCCCAGCCGGCTTTAGCGAGCTTTATCCGACCGGCTTCAGCCAAATAGACAAAGGACGTTAAAACGCCCTCCCGAATTCGCACCGCAGCCTCACCACGGGCTAAAGCCCGTGGCTATACGTAAGAACCAAAAAAGATGTATGATCTCACAAGGGTCACAAAGAATGACCTCGCGATCTTTTTACGCGGTGGCTACCTTAACGACGCCGTCAAGGCAAAGCTCCAACGCCTCGTCGAGATCGGAGCGCAGCTGGCAGAGATCGACAGTAAAAGCGGAGCACTCGATGATGAGATCGAAAAGATCGAGGACGATCAAAAGCGGCTTCGCGAGAATATCGAGGCACTTTCAAAAACACCCGAGGCTAAGGTTCTCATCACACGCTACGTCGCCAAAGCCGGCGAACAGGAAACACGCCTCGAAGCGATCCAAAAAGAACAAAAAGAACTCTGGGAACGCAGGATACAGCTCCTAAAGGAACAGGCCTCAGAGATACGGAACTTCAACATCGATTAGCCGTTCACGGCATTCTTTTGATAAAGATGGCGTTGAAAACCAACAAATGTTTCGCGGATGCGAGAAACGTCGCCGAGAGCGTCCACGCCGTCGGGGACAGATCGATATTTGAGTTCGAGCAGTCGCGGAAGCTTCTCGTCGTCGAGTTCACCAACGCCCGACTCGACATATTTCGAAAGGACAAAATCTAAAAACCCGCGTTGCTCACTGTTTAGGAAGGCAAAAATGTTGCTTTTAGCGGCATCAACACGCTCTTTGCGGGTGATCGGAGCGACAGCATAGGCGACGTATTCGAGCAGATCGAAAACGTCGCTTTTCTCGGCGTCAATTAGTTTCTGCATCTCGCCCAGCTGTTCGGGGCCAAAGCCGGCATCGGCAAGCCGATGGAGCAATTCTCGCCGCGTTGACGGTTTCGACCATATCTCGCGAAGGTGCTCTTCGTCGCGAAAGAACTGCGGCAGCACGCCAAAAAGGTTCTCTAGGAACTGCTCGGCTGAGATCGGGTTTCCGTTGCCGTCGAGGAAGGATGTCGACGCCATATGCTGAATTGAGCGTTCCTTACCGTCAGCCAAGCGGATCTTGACCTTTTTCTTGCATTTGCACGGAAGCTCGCCGCACTTCTCACACGGTGCGGGCGGTTCTATTTCGCAAACACATTTTTTTTCACCACAGACGGGGCACGGCTTCTTTTCCTTGCGTTCGCACTCGCAGGGCGAGGCACCGCACTCGTCGCATATCTCGAGTATCGGTTCGCCGTCCCATTCCGGATCGAGAAAGTTGTGATAAGCGTCAACAAAATCGTAGATAGTGAAATAGTCCTTGCCGTCAAAGAGCCGCGTTCCTCGTCCGATGATCTGCTTGAACTCGATCATCGAATTAACGGGCCGCATCAGGACGATATTTCTTACATTTCGAGCATCTACTCCGGTTGAGAGTTTCTGCGAAGTTGTCAGAACGGTCGGGATCGTCTTTTCATTGTCCTGAAACTGCCGCAGATATTCCTCGCCCTGTCCGAGGTCGTTTGCGGTCACCCGAACGCAGTAATGCGGATCGGTGCTGTCGGCGATCTGATTTATCAGGTCGCGAAGCAATGCGGCATGAGCCTGTGTCGCCCCGAAGACGAGCGTTTTTTCATTTTGGTCGATCTCGGAAAGAAATATCTCACAACGCTTCCGTTCGCGTTCGACGATCTCGATGGTACGGTTAAAGTCCTTTTCCTCATAGACCTTTCCGGCCTCGATCTCGCCCTCGACGATCATGTCATCGGGTGTCCAGACGTATTCGTCAAGCGTGGTCTTTATCCTGCGAACTTTGAACGGCGTGAGGAACCCGTCGGCGATGCCGTCCTTGAGCGAATATGTGTAAACCGGCTCGCCGAAATAGCGGTAAGTATCGACGTTGTCCTTTCGCTTTGGCGTCGCCGTCAGGCCGAGTTGGACGGCGGGCTTGAAATAATCCATTATCGAGCGCCAATTGCTTTCGTCGTTGGCTCCGCCGCGATGGCATTCGTCGATGATTATGAGATCAAAGAAATCCTCAGGGTAATCGCCAAAGTACGGCGAATCGCCCGGGCCGGACATAAAGGTTTGGAATATCGTAAAGAAGATGCTGCCGTTCGTTGGCACGCGGTCGTTCTTTTTGATCGAATCCGGCCGGATGCGAACGAGCGCATTTTCGTCAAAAGCTGAGAAAGCGTTAAATGCCTGATCAGCGAGAATGTTGCGGTCGGCGAGAAAAAGTATTCGCGGACGACGACTGCCGTCGCGTGCGAGGTTCCAGCGGGCCTGGAAAAGCTTCCAGGCGATCTGAAATGCGATAAAGGTCTTTCCGGTTCCGGTGGCGAGTGTCAGCAAAATTCTTTGCTTATTATCGGCGATCGCCTTCATCGTATTATTGACGGCGATCTCCTGATAATATCTTGCCTGCTTTGTTCCGCCGACATCTTCAAACGGAACCGCGTCGAATTTGCTTTGCCATTCCGAAACGTCGCCGAAAACGCGGTTCCAGAGTTCATCGGGCGTTGGGAATGCGGAAACAATGCCTTCACGTCCCGCGTCCATTTCGATCTCATATATCTCGCGTCCATTCGCGGCGTACGCGAATTTGAGTTCAAGCTTTTGGGAATAGAGCTTTGCCTGCATCACGCCTTCGCCGACCTCTAATTCGTCCGATTTTGCCTCGACGCTCGCAAGCTTGCGATTGCTATATTCAAGAACATAGTCCGCCTTAAGAACATTTTGCCTTACGCCGCCCGACTGTATCTTTCCGGCGGTGATGTGATACTCACGCAGGATACGCGCGCCCTCGATCACGCCCCAGCCGCTTTCCTTTAGCTGAGGTTCGATCAATTCTGCTCTTGTATCTGCTTCGTTCATTGCCCGTTTCCGCGTTTCGCGGCATATAGCCACGTCGTTTACGGCGTGGTCAGATTCGATTTGCCTCCAAAGGGCGTTTTAACGTCCTTTCAATTCCCGGCTAAAGCCGCCCGACGGTAAGCCCGTTAAAACGGGCTAAGAAAAATTCTCGATCCTAGACCACGCCGTAAACGGCGTGGCTATGTGCCCTGCGGGTCATGCGGTCGCTGACGCGACGCGGAACATCTTTTTCACATTGTACCGTGGGCTAAAGCACCACGGCTAAATTCATACCACCGCTATGCGGTGAAGACAATATCTAAAGCTCACCGCTGAAGGCTTTTTGGAGAATTGATTTCTTTAATTCGTCCAATTCCCGCAATTTTCTTTGGGATGTTACTCCGATTTCCTTCGTCTCAGTCTCACAAAGAGACATTTTCGATGATAAGGCATGCTGTTCGATAATCGACGTTGGGAGATAGATTTCGAAACTCTCCAGATCCGTTTTGGTAAGTGCCTGACGGGTCGAGCCTCCGGCTACCCCAACATTCAACAGCCGTTCTTTCGTCGCATTCGAAGTCAGGGTGAAGTTAAGGAATGTGGGATCGATTTCATCGGTGTTTGCCCTGATGATGGAGACATGCTGATTCACTCTTCCCGGTATGCATTCATCTGGACAAAGACAACTTCGGGCAATGGAAGCTCCTGTAATATTTATTAGAACGTCATTCGGTTGTAACGTAACGTTTGATAACTCGTTTGCTTGCTTCGAGTCAATGAATGCCAGGTTGTCCGGTTTGAAGCGACGATCATGAACGTTCATGCTCCTAATCAGTGAGATTCCGCGAGTCTTGTATGCATTCTTACCGCCCCGCGGTGTTGCCCCGCTGCCAATCTTTGACGTTAGTTCTTTTAACGATCTTCTCTTCCAATCCGGGCCGGGGTTGGCGAAGATGTTGCTTAGGTATGAGTCGAAGAGTTCGCGGGCGTTTTGGATGTTTTTTTCGGTGTTGGCTTTTGCCTTGTCTATGGAGGCGAACGCTTCGTCAAGGATCGCCACGATCCGCCTCTGCTCCTCGATTGGCGGAACCACGACTGGAAAGGTTGTAATATCCCGCTGATACAAATGCGGCGTAGTCGCCCCTTCGAGCCGAGAGTTCACAATGCTTTGAAAATACGGACTCATTAAGCACCGTAGTAGGTATTTCGGAAATATGGACGATCCGCTACGAATGAGTAAAAGTGATGAATTTATCGTTGCCTTATCGGGAAGTTCGCCAACAATTCCGACCTTTCCGATCCCAGCTCCATCTTTGCAAATTAAGACATCATCTTTTTGAAGAATTATCTCTGGGCTTTCGAGATAGCGTTCTTCGGTAATATGGAAAGCCTGGCAGAAATCGACATAGTCTCCATGATTGAGCGAATGAACAGAAAGAAATAGGGGTCCGCTCTTCTGATATTCCTTTGCAGTCAGGCCTCGCCAGCCTATTCGTCCCCTCAATTCAGCGACTTGACCAAGAGGCTTTGTTTCCCAACCATTCTTCATACCAATGCCTCCACCTTTTTGAGGATCTCGGCGGTTTCGGCGTCGAGGCGGCGGATCTTAGTGTTATTCTGCCCGGTCATTTCCTTAATTTCTTTTTCGTATTGCTTTCAATCCCGGCGGGATCGCATGTTTATAGAAAAATCGTGTCAAAAATATCGTGCGACCCCCGCGGGGTCGTATGTTTTCTTTCGCGACGTTCGTTCTATAAACATTTGACGCCGCCGGCGTCATTCTGCATTTAATCAGATGCACCGTTCTCATCGTCGTCGTCAATCCATTCGAACAAATATTTTTCGTCGAATTCAACCTCGAACTTTTTCAAGAGGTTCGTGTATTCATCCTTGAATGTCCGTTTTGCGTGATGTTCCTTCTGCCGCATGATGTAACTAATCACATCGTCCAATTGCGAATGACCGTACGAAAAGGCTCCAAATCCTTCCTGCCAATTAAAATTGAATTTCGTTAACTGTTTTTCCTTGATGAATTCGTTTGACGCCTTCTTTACTTCTCTCACGAGGTCGGAAAGACAACATGTCGGCCGCATGCCGATCAGAAAATGAATATGGGTTTCAATGCCGTTGATCGCGAGCATCTTCTGACCTTTGTTTTGAACAATTCCGGTAATGTATTTATACAATTGTGTTTCCCATTCTTGTTGAATTAGAGCGTAGCGATTTCTTACGGCGAAAACAATTTGGATATAAATTTGTGAATAAGTATCCAGCATATATTCTCCTTTAGGTTCGACCCCGCCGGGGTCGGATTCTCTTTGTAATCACAATTCTATAAACATGGGATGTCTCTGACATCAAAATCTCTCTGTTTTCATACCAACGCCTCCACCTTTTTGAGGATCTCGGCGGTTTCGGCGTCGAGTCGGCGGATCTCTGCGAGGATGTCTTTCGGATCGCGAAGAGCAGCCTCTTCGGCGCGGTTCGGGTTTTTGACGGAAAGGTCGAACGTATCTTTGTCGATATCGTCGATGCTGACCGTCCAGGACTTTTCGGAATCTGCCTTTGTCTTTTGCAGTTCGACAAATTCGGCAAGGTCGGCGTCGTTGAGCGGATTTGTCTTGCCCAAACTGCGGCCCGGATCGAGTTGGTAATACCAGATGTTTCGCGTCGGCTTTCCTTTCTCAAAAAAGAGAACGACGGTGCGCACTCCCGCACCGAGGAACGTCCCCTGCGGACAATCGAGAATGGTGTGCAGGTCGCAATCTTCGAGCAGCATCTTCCTGAGAGCCTTGGCATCGCCGTTCGAAAGAAACGTGTTCTTGATCACAACGCCGGCACGTCCGCCCGCCTTCAATATCTTGATAAAGTGCTGCAGGAAAAGAAACGCCGTCTCGCCCGTCTGGATCGGGAAGTTCTGCTTGACCTCAGCCCGTTCCTTGCCGCCGAACGGCGGATTTGCCAGCACGATGTCGTAACGGTCGCGTTCCTGAATATCGGCAAGGTTTTCGGCAAGCGTGTTTGTGTGAATGATATTCGGCGCCTCGATCCCGTGCAGGATCATATTCATAATGCCGATGATATAGGCGAGCGATTTCTTTTCCTTGCCGTAGAAAGTACGTTTCTGGAGCGTTTCGATATCTTCTGTGGTCAGATCGCGGCCGGCTCGGAGATATTCATAGGCCTCGCAAAGAAAGCCCGCCGACCCGCACGCTCCATCGTAGATACGATCTCCGATCTTAGGAGCGACAACCCGAACGATCGCCTTGATAAGCGGACGCGGCGTGTAATATTCACCGCCGTTGCGTCCGGCATTGCCCATGTTCTTTATCTTTTCCTCGTAAAGCGCCGACATTTCATGCTTCTCTTTGCTTGAGCGGAACTTCAAGCCGTCGATCTCGTCGATAACCTCACGGAGGTTGTATCCGCTCTGTATCTTGTTCTTTAGCTCCGAGAATATTTCGCCGATCTTGTACTCGATCGTGTCCGCGCCTTCTGCGTCGCGCTTGAATTTCTTTAGGTACGGGAACAGTTCCTTATCGACAATATCGATGATATCGTCGCCCGTCATAGCGCGGTGGTGATCGAGCCTGCCGTCAGCCGTTTTCGGCGCCGCCCACGCATTCCATTTGTATTCAGATGCAATGATCGGCCTATATTCCTTGCCCGCCAGATCAGCAGCCATCTTCTTGGTCTGCTCAAGGTCGTCGAGATACTTGAGAAACAGGATCCAAGAAGTTTGCTCGATATAATCGAGTTCGGTCGCGCAGCCCGCCTCTTTGCGCAGGGTGTTATCAATATTCTTAAAGGCTTGTTCGAACACAGTTTTTAATTTACGATGCCGGAGAATTTCACGATAAGTGAGTTGCGGACATTTTAGCATCAATTTTAACAGCAGTGATAGGATCCTCGCACCGCGACTGCACGCGGCGGGCTTTCGCGTCCGTTGATTCGCGCGGCTTTTTGGCGTAGAATTTCCACATCGGGCAAATTCATGTCGAGGAGGTCAGCGTTATGACAAAGTTATCGCGTTTCGCGTGCGTTATCTTGGGGTTTGGCGTAATTATCCTTGCGGCGTCGGCAGTTTCGGCGCAGAAGGCAAATGACGACGCCGTACCCGTAATGACGGAATTCCGGGGCATCAAGATCGGAATGCCGGCCAAAGACGTCGAGAACACGATCAAAAAAGATGCCGCCGCAAAGGATGACAAAGGCTTTTACTTTACCTTTTCGGAGGACGAAGCCGCGCAGGTTGCTCTTGATGCCGACAACAATGTCAGCGCGATCTCGGCTATGTATTTTAAGGTTGATGCCGCAACGCCAAAGATCGGCGACGTTTTTGGCAAGGCAGCAACCGCAAAACCCGAAGCGGACGGCCATATATATCAAATGATCCGCTACCCGAAAGCCGGCTACTGGATCTCATACAACCGAACGGGGGGCGATTCGCCAATGGTAACGATCACAATGCAAAAGATACCGGCGGATGAGCAGTGAACCGCCGAATCTGAACGCGATCAGATCAGCAATACGGCAACGCGGTCCCGCAACTCGAAGGTCACGGATCGCATTGCCGCTTCGCGAAAATGAAGCCCGCTAAAGCTTTATGTAGATCCGCCGCCGATAAAGCAGCCACATAAGGAAAAGCCAAAAAAGAATGAAGGTGACGGCGTACATCCACGACGCATCTATCGGCGACGCAAGCGGAAGATAGACGTTCTGCATCACCCAACCGAGCAGCGAGACAGGCTTGCCTTCGGCACCGTCAACACGATACGAGATCAGGATGCGGGCCATTATCCCCGAAAAGACGAACAGCGCGAGCGCGTTCGCACCAAATACCTCGAACGGCCAAGCCCAACGCCGATAGCCCTTAAGATCGATCGCCCAATAGCAAACACCGAGGACAAGCAGCGAAAGCCCGCTCGTCGCAACCACATACGAGCTTGTCCAAAGCGATTTGTTCATCGGGAACCAGCTGTTCCAAACGAAGCCGAGCGCCAACAGCAGCACGCCGAACGCAAACAGAACGTTGGCTTTCTCCGAGGACGCCGAAGCCGCGGCGGATGCGTCGCCTCCCTTCATCAGCCACTTGCCGGCCAGAACGCCCGAGATCGCGGTAACGATCGCAGGCAGCGTCGATAAAATGCCTTCGGGGTCGTAAACCTTGCCGCCGCGCCAGATATGGTTTTCGGTAAGAATAAGCCTGTCGATGTACGCCGCAAGGTTGCAGGCCTTGTCGTTCATTGTCGTAACCTCGCAGCCGGGCACGGGCACGAGCGTCAGCAATGCCCAATATCCGAGCAGGATAGCAACGGAAATGCCGAGAAGCTGTTTCCCGCTGAAATGCAGGAACAGTATCGATGTGACGAGATAAACAGCGGCGATCCGCTGAAGTACGCCCATGATCCGCAGCGTCGAGTAGTTGTACGCGACGATGTTCCAGCTTGCGAGGTTCATTAACGCGATGCCTGCGAGGGCAGCGGCCGCAAGCACCGCTGCCGTTTTGAACCTCCGCAACAGCAGGAAAAACAACGCGGCCGCGAACAGAAGCCACACGATGAGCTTTACGGCGTCGGGAGCGTCGGACGCTTGGAACTGAAAGAACGGAATGGTCGAGATGGCCGCACCGCAAAGATATATCGACACCGCACGGATGACAATTTTCGTATAAACGCCGCGGCCCGGCCTTTCTCTGACACGTTTACCGAGCGAGAATGAGATCGCAACGCCGACAATGAACAGAAAGAACGGAAAGATCCAATCGGTAGGCGTCAGGCCGTTCCATTCGGCGTGTTCGAGCGGCCAATAGACCGGCGGACCGCCGGGGTTATTCACGAGTACCATCCCCGCGATCGTCATGCCGCGGAATACATCCAGCGAGATCAGCCTGCCTTGACCGGTCGAACCCATAATTGAAGCAAGATCACGAAAAAGGGTATTACAAACGGCTCGAATAATGAAATGCCGAAACGTATGAACCCGGCAAGCGGCGACCTCGCCTCACCAACCCATTCGATCACGCAAACGAGTGATGTGTGCCGTGTGATGTTTCGAGTGCCAAGCGTACAAAGCAAGTGCGCCTTCCAATGTCCATTTACCGGTGTGCGGATGAATGTACTGCTTGGCAAAGTCGGCATCTGTCATTGCTTCGAGCAGCGTTACCCACCGCGTGTGGATCGCCTCGAGCATTCTGAGCGAGATGTCGGGCGGCAGAACCGTGTCAGCAAGCTCGGCCCAACGCTCTTGAAAATAAGGCTTTATCGTCGGCGGCTCATCTTCGGTCAATGCCAGCTTAAAACGAATGAGCGAGTTCGCATGACTGTCCGCGAGATGATGAACCGTCTGCCGAACCGTCCAACCGTCAGGGCGATATCGCGTATCGAGCTGCGTTTCACTTAATGACGCGATCGCACGGCTGAGCAGCAGCGGAAGCTCGCGAATAACCTGTATCCGGCCTGCACGCGCGGCGGCCGATACTTCGAAATTCATATCGAACTCGCCGATCGGAAAGCACAGGTCTTCTGTCATTGCAGATCAATAGTTCGAATCTTCATATAGATTCTCGAATCGCGTGGAAGGCCCGAGAAATGACAGCTTGACGGAGCCCGTAGGGCCGTTGCGCTGTTTGGCGATTATTACCTCGGCCGTGTATTTGTTCTCGTCGGTCGCGTCGTAATATGCCTCGCGGTAAATGAACGCCACAATGTCCGCATCCTGCTCGATAGAACCCGAATCGCGCAGGTCGCTGAGCAAGGGCTTCGGCGGCTTTCGTGCTTCCGGAGCACGCGAAAGCTGTGACAATGCGATGACCGGCACATTCAGTTCCTTGGCAAGCGCCTTGAGTTCGCGCGAGATCAAAGAAACCTCCTGCTGACGCGATTCACTGCGTGTGCCGCCGGACATCAGCTGCAGGTAATCTACAATTATCAGGTCGAGACGCTTTTGTTCCGCAGCAAGCCGACGCGCCTTCGCACGCATTTGAATGACCGACAGTCCGGCGGTGTCGTCAATGTGTATCTTCGCTCCCAAGAGCCTCGCAAGTGCATCTTTGATCTTCGATATCTCACCATCTGAAGAGGAACCGGAGCGAAAGCGGTTCAGATCGACATTCGCCTCCGACGCAAGCATACGCATAGCGAGCTGCTCCGTGGACATTTCGAGCGAGAAAAAGGCAACGACCGCATCCGAATGGATCGCACAATTCTGTGCAAGCGTAAGGCAAAACGCCGTTTTTCCCATCGACGGACGTGCCGCAACGATTATCAGGTCGGACCTTTGCAGCCCCGAGGTCATATCGTCGATCCCGTAGAAACCAGTCGCAAGGCCCGTGATCCGCCGCGGATCGTCGCGCTCGCGGAGTTCGTTAAAACGATGGAGAAAGCGCTCGGTCGCGTCGCTGATGCTCACGAACCCCTGCGTAGTTCTCGACTCGCTAAGGTCAAAGATCGCTTGCTCGGCATGATCGAGAATGATCTCTGCGTCGTCCGATTCGGCGGCCGCATCACCGATTATCGAGTTACACGTCCTTATCAGTTCGCGAAGCAGCGATTTATCGCGAACGATCTTGATGTGGTCTAGGATGTTCGAATAATGCGGAAGCCCGAAACTGAGGTTCGTGATGCTTGTAACGCCGCCTGTCGCCTCATACGGATCATCTTTTTTCAGTTCTTCGGCAATGGCGATCGGATCGATCTTCGCCCCCTTTTGAAAGAGAGCTATCATCGCCTTAAAGACATTGCGATGCCGCGGTACATAGAAATCATCGGGCTTCAGCTGCTCGATGGCCTGCGAGATCAAGTCGCCGTCGAGCAGGATCGCACCCAGAACCGCACGTTCCGCTTCGTCATTTGACGGTAATGGCTTTTCGAGAAATTGTCCTCCGAAATTACTTGCAGCTGGCTTCATTGATCCGTTCCGTGAATGTAATTCTAGCCCTAAGGAATATAGTTGTCGAAACCGAAATTTCGAAAGTCCATAAATATCGGCAGCCGTGATATTTATCAAAGTAAATGCCTGCTCGACAACGAAAAACGGCACGGATGAACCGTGCCGTTAAACATATGTCCCGCCGAGAAAGAACCTATTCTGCGGCTGCTTCTTCCGCGGTTTCCGCCTCTGACGCTCCGCTTTCCGCCGCGGCCGGGGCCGCTTCCTCAAAAGTGGTTGCCGGTGCCGCCTCGACAGCCTTCTCTTCGACAGGTTTCTCGATTATCTCTCCGCCTTCCGTGGTAACCTTTACCGGAATATCAAGTGTAACCTCGCGATGAAGCTTGACCGAAACCGTAAAGTGTCCCGTTTCCTTGATCGGCTCACGCAGAATGATTCGCTTACGGTCGATCTCGTAGCCCTTTGCCTTCAAAGCCGACGCAATATCCATCGATGTTACCGAGCCGAAAAGCTGGCCGTGATCGCCCGCCTTTCGTGCGAACTCGAGTGCGATCGACGCCATCTGGTCACGCTGTGCCTCAGCGGTCGCCTTCTCGACAGCAGCCTTCTTAAGCAGTGCGGCACGCTCTTGCTCGATCTGTTTGACGTTGCCCTTTGTTGCCAAGGTCGCAAGCCCCTGCGGCAGCAAATAGTTGCGGGCATAACCCGCACGCACCCTGACGATCTCGCCGCGGCCTCCGAGCGAGTCAATATCCTCGCGCAGTAAAATAGTAGTATTCGCCATTGTAATCTCTCCAATAATCAGCCCTGCACGGAAGCGCCGCGGCCGAATGCCTCGCGCTCCGATGCAAATTTCGGCTCTTAATCCGCAACGAAAGGCAAGATCGCCATCGAACGCGCCCTCTTGATGGCGGTCGCGATCCTACGCTGATCTTTTGCAGTGATGCCGGATATGCGGCGCGGCATGATCTTGCCCCGCTCCGGTATGAACTGCCTTAAGAGATCGGCATCCTTCCAATCAACATAATCCGGTACGATCAAACGCGGGCGGCGGCGATGATAACGCCGGGGCCGATCGCCGATAACGTCTTCACCGACCCCAAGGTCGCGATCGTCCATCATTTCCATTTCTTTTTCTGTCATAACTTTTCTGATGCCGCCGAATTATGCTTCTGCAGCAGGAGCCTCCGTTGTCGTCTCGGTCGGCGGAGCGAACTTCGCCCTCTTGGCCTGGCGTGCCTCGCGTTTTGCGCGGGACGCATCGGCCTTTTTGCGGTCAAGATCGACACGGACGGTTATGTGCCGAATTATCATATCGTTGACGCGCATACGACGTTCAAGCTCTGCGATCTCTTGACCGGAGCCTTTGATCTCGAACAGGACATAATGTCCCGTTTGCTTCTTCTGGATCGGATATGCAAGCTGTCGGAGTCCGATATCTTCCATATGCACGACCTCACCGCCTTCCTTCTCGACAAGTTTGCCGACTGCCTCGTTCAACTTGGCGATCCTGTCTGCCGGAGTGTCCGGATCGACGATGTACATTACTTCGTAAGTTCTCATTTACTTAATTCTCTCCTTTCGGCCAACCAGCCTCACCATATAGTTGATGAAGCAAGGGAACATCAAAATCTTAATTAAACCTCGCCATCGCGGTATCAATATCGTTCCGGATGATGACCTCGACGGCGTCTGCCGCGCGCCCGATCGTTTCACCAAGTACATCAGCTTCTTTCTTTGAGAATTTCTCCAGAACGAAGCGGCTCAGATCACTTATCGGATGATCCGGCCCGATGCCGATACGCACGCGTGCGAATTCCTGTGTTTTCAACTGCTCGATCATCGACCTAAGGCCGTTCTGCCCGCCGTGGCTGCCGCTGCGTCTTATCCGAAGCGAACCGAACGGAATCGCCGCGTCATCCGAGATCACGATCAGCCTTTCAATGCTTCGAGCCTCTTTTGCCAACAGACACCGTGCCGCCTCTCCGCTCAAATTCATGAATGTCTGCGGCTTTACCAATTCGACAGCAGTTGCGTCAAGCATTCCGCGGCCGATGAATGATCGGCACTCAAGACGTTTGACCAAGGTTTGCATCCTCGCTGCAAGCAGATCAACGGCCATGAAACCGACATTATGCCTTGTCCTTTCATACTCGCTGCCCGGATTACCGAGACCGATGACCAGCCAACCGCTCACGTCGAACGCACTGCCTATTCCGCTGCGTCAGGCTTAGGTTCTTCGCCCGCAACTACGGGTTCAGCACCTTCCTCAAGCTGCGGTTCAAGGCTCGCCTCGCTTACGATCAAGATCGATGCGATAACGGTCTCGGGGTCTTCGAGGATCTCGACACCTTCCTCAACCTTAATACTCGAAACATGGATCGCATGTCCCGCAGCAAGCTCGGTAACGTCGATCTCAAAGAACTCAGGCGTCTTGGTTGGTTCGCAAAGCACCTTCACCTCACGCAAAGCATGCGAAAGTACAGATCCGGCCTCGCTAAGCCCTTCGGCGTGGCCCGTCAGATGAACGGGAACCAGCATCTCGATCTTTTCGCCCTTTGCAAAGCGTCGAAGGTCGGCGTGGATCAGCCTGCCCATGATCGGGTCGATCTGGCGGTCCTGAAAGATCACATCATGAACGCCTTCGCCGGCGATATCCAGCGAAAAGACCGTGTTGACGCCTGTATCGCTGCGCAGAATAGCCGCAAGTTCGGCCAACGGCGCCGCGACGGACATATTCTCAGACCCGCCGCCATAAACCACCGCAGGGATCTTGCCCGCCACACGGAGACGCCGTGCGTCATTCTTGCCGCGTTCATCACGCTTTTCAGCATTTACTACAAATTTGTTTGCCATATCCTTTTTATCGAGCAGCCATCCGGATCTGCTCCGCGATCTAAATGAACAATGACGAAACACTCGTTTCATCATGTATAGAGCGTATTGCCGATGCCAACAGGCCGGCCACGCTCAAAACCTCAAGCCGACCCGAATCGATCAACGCCTGCGCCTTGTCGTCGGTAGGGATAGTATTGGTAACTATCACCTTTGTCAGATGCGAATTTGTGATATTGTCAATCGCATTTCCGCTGAGGACTCCGTGCGTAAAGCAGGCCGAGATCTGATCGGCACCCGAGCGGTGAAGAGCCTCCGCCACCTTGCAGATCGTCCCGCCCGTATCACACATATCGTCTATTATCAGGCAGTTCTTCGACCGAACATCGCCCACGATATTCATTACGTCTGCCTCATTCGCTCGCTCACGACGCTTGTCGCAGAGTGCAAGCCCGGCATCCAGCCGCTTTGCATACGCTCTTGCACGTTCAGCACCGCCGGTATCAGGAGCCACCACGATCAAATTGTCTATCGGATTGCGGTTAAAGTAATCAACCACGACCGGGGCCGCATAAAGATGATCCACCGGAATATCAAAGAACCCTTGGATCTGCGACGCATGCAGGTCGATCGTGAGTACACGGTGCGCACCTGCCTTTGTGATGATATTTGCCGCCATCTTCGCGGCGATCGGCACACGCGGGCGGTCTTTCTTGTCCGAACGCGCATAGCCGAAATACGGAATAACCGCCGTTACACGTTCTGCTGATGCTCTGGTGAAAGCATCGATCATGATCAGCAGTTCCATCAAGTGCCGGTCGCTGGGCGGACAGGTCGGCTGGACGATAAAAACATCGTGTCCGCGGACATTCTCGCCGATCTGAAAATTGAACTCGCCGTCCGAAAAGCGGGCGGTTACGGCACTGCCGATATCACAGCCGAGGTGCGCACAGATCTCCTCGGCCAGCGCCGGGTGTGCCGTGCCTGTGAATATCTTGATCTTTCCTGTAACGCTCATCTGATCAATATCGGGCGTTGCCCGTTAAATCAAACCTCGAACTCCGCAAAAAGAAAACGGACATCTCAGTACCGGAGACGCCCGCTTTCGACAATTCACACTTGGCTGGGGCGGGAGGATTCGAACCTACGAATGCCGGAACCAAAACCCGGTGCCTTACCACTTGGCTACGCCCCAATTAAGATCTGTTGAGAATCGACGCGGAAACAACCTCACTGATCTGTGTATCGCGCTGGTATTCGCCACGCGAAACGGTTGCTACGGCAAACTTTCGCCACGCTCGTTCCGAGTCTAGGGCTTCTAATGCTGTTTGCCGTGTCTCTCTGTTATCAAATACCGCGAAGACCGATGCTCCGCTGCCGCTCATCGCCGCATTAACTGCCCCGAGTTCGATCAAAGTATCCTTTACCCGCTCGATCTCGGGAAAAGCTGCGAACACCGTCGATTCGAGGTCATTTATCAACGCGGCTCGAGACAGAGTCAAATACTCAGCCTCGTTTCGGCAAACAGTAAGGATACGTTCAGCCCCAACAGAAGTCAAGGGCTTAGCATTGAATGCACGGAAAGCTCCTGCCGTCGGGACCGCGACGTCAGGAGTGACGATCAGCATATACGGATAGTCGGCCTGCTCGATCTCGGACGAGATCATGTCTCCGCGTCCTGTTCCCAACGCCGTTCCGCCATACAAGAAGAATGGCACGTCCGCGCCAAGCCGGGAGATCTGCCCGGCAAACGATTCAGGTTTTGACAGAATGATCGAATTGAGCCTGCAAAGGCCCACTATCGCGGAAACGGCATTCGAGGAGCCTCCGCCCAGGCCGCCCGGCGACGGGATGCTCTTCTGCAAATGTATGCGGCCGGTAACTTCTCTGCCGGCAATTTCCCCGAGCAGATGAGCTGCCCGCACGATCAAGTTGCTCCCGTCAACAGGGATTTGCGGATCGTCGCAGGAAAGCTCAAGACCGGCCGCCGGAGAGAAGGTAAGAGTGTCGTGCAGCGATACGGTCTGAAAAACGGTGCAAAGCTCGTGCAAACCGTCGCTGCGCTTGCCCAAGATCCGCAGGCCGAGATTAACCTTTGCGTAAGACGACAGAGAGAACGACACGCTATAAGGATAAATTAGAAACTCCGAATTCCCTATTGCAGGAAATTCGGAGCTTTAATATCGAAAGTTGACCCGATCATTTCCTGACCAGAAAGACCTGGGTGAAGTAGTACGAACCGTCCTCGCCGATCGCGATGCCGACGGCCGTTTCTCTCCAATCCGGATTTAAGAGGTTGCGCCGATGTGTTGCGGAGTTGAGCCAAAGTTCGACCGCCTTTGCGACCGGGTCATTAAAACCGCGGTTAAATGCGATGTTCTCACCGATCAGCCGCCACGTTCCGATCTGCGCGTCATCCGCGCGATCGCTTACGTATTTGCCGTCGAGGCCCTTGTGAGAAAAGAAATCGTATTCGGCCATGTTCTGCGAATGCGTACGTGCAACACTCAGAAGCCGTCCGCTCCATTCGAGAGGCTTCAATCCTTGCTCCGCTCTTTTTTGGTTGATCATATCGAACGCGGCCTTTTCGAACGAGGCGGTGTTCGCGATCACGGATGACTTGACGGCTGCGACCTTTTCGACATTCGCAACCCTCGGACGCGAGTCGGGGTCGAGAAATCCGCCGCCGATGCCAACCCGAATTGCCATCGGCTTTGCAGGCCGCGACGCCTGTGCGAATACGGTGATCGAGAGGCCGGAAACAGCTAATAGGAGAGCAAGAAAGGTTCTGCGCATTTATCCTCACTTCGGCAGCCCGAGATCGCCGCAACTGCGGCCTCTTGGCTTTGCTTGCGTCCGCATACCGGACGCGCGCCTTTTCGGTTAAGGTCCGGCGGGATCGGTAAATCCCGCCACTAATTAGAAACGAGCAATCGGCCGTCTATTCCTGAAAATCTCTGAACAAAGTAATATTGACCTATGATGACAGCTTCCGTTATCGCAAAGCGTGCGAACGTGCCGCTTTTCACCGTCCGCCATTACACCCGCATCGGACTTCTAAAACCGTCACGCGACCTTCGTAACGGCTATAAGATGTACAGCCGCGATGATGTTCAGCGGCTGCGGTTCATTGCATCAGCCAAAGAGCTGGGATTCACGCTTGGCGAGATCGAAAAGGTACTTTCCGACGCGTCGCATGGCGATTCGCCGTGTCCGATGGTTCGCGAGATCGTACAGCGGCGCATAAAGGAAAATCGCCAGAAGATCCGCGAACTCAAGCGCCTCCAAGATCGTCTCGAAAAGGCTGCCGATCTGTGGGCGTCAATGAAAAACTCGGCTCCCGACGGCCATTCCGTCTGCCGTCTGATCGAATCTTTTTCCGACTCTTCAGACAGTACCGCAGATCGCCCTTGACCTGACACCAACTGTCAGGATGTAAACTGTTGAGTAACGAGAAATGCTATGGAAACCAACGGAAAAACACAACTTACACAACTGAGCCGCAAACGGCCCGAACCCGAACCGGAGATACATACCGATCCGGTCTGCAAAATGCTCGTCACACCCGAAACCGCCGCAGCGAGTTATGTGCTTGACGGCAAAACGTACTATTTCTGTAATTCCGGATGTCGGGACCACTTTGAAAAAGAACCTGCGAAATATTTGGCCGCTGAAACTCCTGATGCGGGTGAATATTGCGGCAAACCCTCGTCGGTGATCGACCCTGTCTGCGGTATGTCGGTCGATCCTGCGGCAGCGGCGGACGAATTCGAACATAACGGCACGAAATATTACTTCTGTATGCCGGGCTGCCGTACAAAATTTGCAGCCGACCCGCAAAGATATCTCGAACCGAAGCAGCCGGCCGATCAACCCACAAATGTCGAATATACCTGCCCGATGCATCCTGAGATCGTACAGATCGGTCCCGGAACTTGTCCTATCTGCGGAATGGCGCTTGAGCCGAAAGAGATCACGCTGGATGACCTGCCGGACCCGGAATACGACGATATGAAGCGGCGGTTTAGCATAAGCCTTGTCTTCACCGTGCCTGTCTTTGTGATCGCAATGGGTGAGATGTTCGTGCCGGCAGGATTTCTTCATACATGGCAAGGAACTTTGGCGTGGGTTCAGTTCGCTCTTGCAACGCCTGTAGTGCTGTGGGCCGGAGCTCCGTTCTTTGAGCGTGCGGTCGCTTCGATAAGAAATTTAAGCCCGAATATGTTCACGCTGATCGCAATCGGCACGGGCGCCGCTTACCTATTGAGCCTTGTGGGCCTTCTGTTCCCGCAGGTATTCCCGACATCGATGCTCGACCCTCACACAGGCTCGGTACCGCTATATTTTGAATCAGCTGCAGTAATAACGTCGCTCGTGCTCCTCGGCCAAGTGCTCGAATTAAGGGCACGCTCACAAACATCCTCTACTATCAAAGAACTTCTGCGGCTTGCTCCCGACACGGCAACTATCGTCAAAGCCGACGGCAGCGAAGAGGCCGTCGAGCTTTCACACGTTCACGCGGGACAACTCCTTCGAGTAAAAGCTAATGAAAAGATCCCGACGGATGGTGAGATCGTGGAAGGATCGTCGGCGATAGACGAATCTATGGTGACAGGCGAGTCGATGCCGGTCGAAAAGCGTTCCGGCGACAAAGTGATCGGCGGTACGATGAACGGCAGCGGCAGTTTTAAGATGCGGGCCGAGAAGGTCGGCGGAGAAACGCTTTTGGCGAATATCGTCCGAATGGTCGGCGAAGCTCAGCGTAGCCGTGCTCCGATACAGCGTCTGGCAGATGTCGTCTCGGCGTATTTTGTTCCGGCGGTGATAGTTGTCGCCGCTGTCTCATTCGTGGTGTGGGTCACATTGGGCAGCCTTGCATCAGCGATCGTTGCGGCAGTTTCCGTGCTCATAATCGCTTGCCCCTGCGCTCTCGGCCTCGCAACGCCTATGTCAATAATGGTCGGAACGGGCAAAGGCGCCAAGAACGGCGTACTCGTCAAAAAGGCTGAGGCCCTTGAAACCCTCGAGAAGATCGACTCGATGATAATTGATAAGACCGGTACGCTCACCGAAGGAAAGCCGGCGGTCGTCGGTGTAAATGCTGTCGATGGTGACAAATACACCGCCGACGAGGTCGTCCGCCTTGCCGCATCACTCGAACGCCACAGCGAACATCCCCTTGCCGCGGCGGTCCTTGCCGAGGCCGAAAAACGCGGCCTTACGATCTCAGAGGCAAATGATTTCCGTTCGACCACGGGCATAGGCATCACAGGCGAAGTTGACGGCAAGAAAGTGTTTGTAGGACGTGTGGAGAAGGGTTTTGTACCTTCAACTAATGACTACGCAGTAGGACAAGGCGAAGCCGGCTCACGGCTTGCGGTCGTTGTGAACGATATGCCGATAGGCGAGATCGCGGTCGCCGATGCGATCAAACCATCTGCAAAAGCAGCCATTGATGAGCTTCACCGGCAAGGCATCGAAGTTATGATGATGACCGGCGATAACGCATCAACGGCTGAAGCGGTCGCGAGAACGCTGGGGATCGGCCGCTTCTTTGCCGAAGTTATGCCGCAGGACAAGGCAGCCGCCGTAAAAGAACTGCAGGCAAATGGCAGGAAGGTCGCGATGGCCGGCGACGGTGTTAACGATGCACCTGCTCTCGCTCAGGCCGATGTAGGCATCGCATTTGCAAGCGGCACCGATGTAGCGATCGAATCTGCCGACATCACGCTGCTTAGGCCCGACCTCACAGGAATTCTTAAGGCCCGCAACCTAAGCCGTGCGACAATGAAGAATATTCGCCAAAATCTATTCTTTGCCTTTGTGTACAACAGCGTCGGAGTTCCCGTTGCGGCAGGAATTTTGTTCCCTGTCTTCGGGCTTCTGCTTTCACCTATGATCGCAAGTGCGGCGATGACTTTCAGCTCGGTCTCGGTCATCGCAAATGCCCTTCGCCTCAGGTCAGCAAAGATCTGAAGTTCAAGATCGAGACTTTGTTCATTCAACATAACCATTTCTACTGTTGAAAATAACTTTCAATTAGTCTAACATCGTTACCTTGTTGGTATATATGAAATTTATGTTGAATTTGAAGAGATATTTCGCTGCTCTTTTTGCTCTCGTTTTAATTGTCTCTGCGTCACAAGCGCAGCATTCGCATCACGACCCTGCGATGTCGCATTCGAAGGGCGACGTCGGTGTGCTTCTGCTTGCCCACGGCGGACAGGCGAATTGGAATGAAGAGGTTCGGCGCGTCGCCGCAGAGGTCGATAAGAAGTTTCCGACCGAGGTTGCATTCGGTATGGCTACCAAACGCACGATCCAGGACGCGATCAATAAGCTGGAAGAACGCGGAGCATCAACCATTGTTGCCGTTCCTCTTTTCATATCATCAAAGAGCACGGTGATAACATCGACAGAGTATCTTCTCGGTTCCGGAAAGACCGCTCCGGCCGACCTCGCCAAGTTCGCAAAGATGGATCATGGTTCGATGGGGCACGATGGCCACGCAAGCAGCGATATGTTGTCTGAAAGCCCCGCTTTCGACCCAACAACGCCTGTTACGCATAAAGCGGTAATAAAGACAGTACCTGCGCTTGATGCCGACCCTGTCGTTGCAAAGATATTGCTCGACCACGCAAGATCGATCAGCAAGGCACCGAAGAAAGAGGTTGTCGTTATCGTCGCACACGGCCCTGTGGATGATGCCGCGAACGACCTGTGGCTGAAAGATATGTCCCAGATCGCGAATGAGATGAAGGCAGAAAGCTCGTATAAGCGGATCGACTATCTGACCGTTCGCGACGATGCTCCCGAACCGATCCGCAGCCGAGCGACCGAGGAATTCCGTTCCATCGTAAAACGCGCTCTCGATGAAAGATCGAGTGTACTGATCGTTCCGCTGCTGCTCTCGTACGGCGGCATCGAAGAAGGCGTGAAGAAACGGCTCGCCGGACTTGATTACACTATTTCGCCTCAGGGCCTGCTTCCCGATGCAAGAATCGCCCAATGGGTGATCCGCTCTGTCGAGGCAGCTCATTAACGGCAAACAAGCGCCGGATCGAACGTTGCATAGCTGAGAATGCCGCGCGTCCCGATGGGTCGTGCGGCATCTTTCGCTTTCCCGCCCGCGTAATGCCCATTGAGCATTTTCAGCAAATAAACTGTAACATCGAAATATGACGAAAATTGCTTTAGCTATCCACGGAGGAGCAGGCACGATCCTGCGGTCGCAGATGACGCCGGCACTCGAAGCCGAATACCGCAAAGGACTCGAGGCCGCAATGGACGCCGGTTGGAAGGTTTTATGCCGAAAAGGCTCTGCGCTCGACGCGGTCGAGGCTGCAGTTTGTTCACTCGAAGATTTTCCGCTTTTTAACGCCGGCCGCGGTGCAGTTTTCACACACGAAGGCAAGCAGGAAATGGATGCGGCGATCATGGATGGCTCCGCTCTAAAGGCCGGCGCGGTCGCGGCGGTCAAGAATATCCGCAATCCGATCTCACTTGCCCGGCTCGTTATGGATCGTACGCCGCACGTTCTGCTCGCAGGCGAAGGCGCCGGTCAATTTGCGGAAGAACTCGGTGTCTCAACCGAGCCGGATGAGTATTTCTTTACCGAGCACCGCTGGCGGCAGCTTCAGGATGCACTCGCCGACGGGCGTATCCGACTGGATCACTCGGCACCAAAGGCAATGGGAACCGTTGGAGCGGTAGCATGCGACGGCAGCGGACGGCTTGCGGCCGCGACATCGACCGGCGGGATGACCAATAAGAAGTTCGGCCGCGTCGGCGACACGCCGCTCGTCGGACTCGGAACCTACGCAGATGATATCTGCGCCGTGTCCTGTACCGGCCACGGCGAGTATTTCATGCTGAGCGTAGCGGCCCACGATGTTGCCGCGCGTATGAGATACAAAGGCCTTTCGTTAAACGATGCGGCTGAGGAAACCGTCGCGAGGCTCACCGAGATCGGGGGCGAAGGCGGACTCATCGCGGTCGATCAATACGGCAACGTAACGCTGCCGTTCAATTCAGAAGGTATGTACAGAGGCTTTATTACCGAAGGCGGCAGTCCGCAGATCGGCATTTATTCAGAACAAGCAGCGTCATCGCAGCGGCCGAATAAGGCTACTTGAACTCGGCCGCCTTCATATCCTTATACTCCTGCACTATCGCCATATCGTCCGGCACGCGGTCGGCAAGTGTAACAACAAGTTCGCCTTTTCGCCCGTATTTGATCGCGTGATGGATCGCATCGCGGCTCTCAGGAATAACGCGGATCGTCGGCTCCTTGCCCGACAGGGCAATACCCTTCTTAAGCAGTGCGTAGGTCTCATTCTCATCACGCCCGCGCAGATAATGTCCGCGGCGGATCACAATACGGTCAAATGTTCCGCCGGCGATCTGCCCTAGTTCGATGATGTCCTGATCGCGACGGTCCCCGGTGCCGTTGATGACGCAGGTACGATATTTGTTCGGCAGCTTGTTGATGAACGCCGTCAAACCTCGCAGCCCCGCCGGATTGTGTGCGTAGTCCATAAGGACAGTAACGTCGCCGATCTCGACAAAATTCAAGCGTCCCGGCGTCTGCGCCGTTCCCGCGTTGAATGTCGTCAGCCCGACGCGAAGGTCTTCAAGCGAAACACCATGCACAAAGCACGCGAGCGTTGCTGCGAGCACGTTCTGGATCATGAATTCAGCACGGCCGTCGTATGTGATCGGAATATTCGACGCCTTTTCGACGCGCACCTTCCACTTACCCTTTAAGATGGTTACGTAACCGTTCTCATAAACACAGGTGATGCGGCCACGCTCGGCACGTTTCTTTATGTTCGGATGATCTTCATCCATCGAAAAGCAAACCACGGTACCGTCGGTCAACTCTTTCATTTCATAAACAAGCGGATCTTCTGCATTGAGCACAGTAAAACCGCGCTTCGAGACAGCACGCGGCACGACAGACTTGACGCGTGCGAGATCCTCTAGTGTATTAACATCCTTCAGGCCGAGATGATCGGCCGCAATATTAAGCACTACACCGATATCACAATAGTCGAATCCAAGTCCGCTTCGTATGATGCCGCCGCGTGCGGTCTCAAGCACCGCAACATCAACTGTCGGGTCTTTGAGAACCAGCTGAGCCGAAACAGGCCCTGTATTATCACCCTGCACGATCTGCTGGTTACCGATGTACGTACCGTCCGTAGTGGTAAATCCGACGCTGCGTCCGCTATTTTTCAGGATATGCGCGATCAGCCGTGTCGTCGTTGTCTTTCCGTTCGTGCCCGTGATAGCAAAGATAGGTATCCTTGCCTGAGCTCCGGGCGGAAACAGCATCTCGATCACGTGTTCAGCGACATTCCTGCCGATGCCCTCGCTCGGAGCCAGATGCATTCGAAATCCCGGAGCTGCATTCACCTCGATGATGCCGCCGCCGTTCTGCCTCAGGGGCTCGCTGACATTCGGAGCTATAACATCAATGCCTGCAACATCCAGGCCTATTATCTTCGCAATGCGTTCGAACAAAAATACGTTCTCAGGATGCACTTCATCCGTTCGGTCGATCGCCGTGCCGCCGGTCGAGATGTTCGCTGTGGTCTTAAGGTGCAGGATCTCGCCCTTCTTTAGTTTGCTTTCGAGCGTATATCCCGCCTTTGCAATGCAGCGCATGGTCTGATTATCTATGCTGATCTCGGTCAAAACGTTCTCATGGCCATAGCCGCGCCTAGGGTCTTGATTTGTAATATCGATCAGTTCTTTGATCGAATGTTTGCCGTCGCCTTTTACATGTGCCGGAATGCGTTCAGCAACCGCTATCAACCGATTATTAACCACCAAAGCACGAAAATCCGCACCGATCAGCTGCTGCTCGACAATGATCCACCGTGAGTATTCCTTTGCCTTTTCCCAAGCGACCGTTGCTTCATCAAGGTTCTTGATACCGACAGTCGCACCCTTACCGTGATTGCCGTCAAGTGGTTTGATCACAGCAGGATAGCCGACACGACCTAAGATGTCTTCTAGGTCTTCGATATCACGGATTCGATAGCCTTTCGGCACAGGAACACCCATATCGCCGAGCAGCTTTTTTGTTGCGGCTTTGTCACCGGCGATATCAACCGAGATCATGTTAGTGTTCGCGGTAGTGGTTGCCTGTATCCTCTTCTGGTTAACGCCGTAACCGAGCTGAACAAGCGACTGATCGTTAAGGCGAATGAACGGAATATCTCGATTTTCGGCCTCTTCGACAAGCGAACCCGTCGAAGGCCCGAAGCGAACCTCCTCACGCAGTTCGCGCATCTCCTGTATCTCTTTCGCAAGATCGGCCTTTATCTCATCGACCGATCGTCCGCCAGCCAGATCGAGCCATAAACGAACTGCCGCGCGGCCTGCATAACGCCCGACCTCCTCCTCGACATAGCTAAAAACAACATTATAAATGCCTTTCTCGGTCGTTTCGCGCGTCCGGCCGTAGCCCGTGTCCATCCCTGCGAGCGTCTGCAGTTCGAGAGCAAAATGCTCGATAGCGTGGCCTGCCCATGTGCCCTCTTCGACCCGCTTGAGAAAGCCGCCTTCCTCGCCATAACTGCACCCGTGCGAGCCTATGGAAGGCAGAGCTTCGACAAGCCGGTCGTAAAAACCTTTGATCTTATTCGTCGGCTTCTTCTCAAAAACGCCGATATCAAGACGCATTATGATCAGCTTTTTCCAATAGCCGCTCCAATAGTTCGGCCCGCGAAGTGTGCGAATTTCCAAGATTTCCATAGTCTTCATCAACCAAGATCCGGCAGGAGGAATTCGTTCGGCGGCTGCATCGGCATACGCTCCAGATAGTCGTATGTAAGCCCGTCACGTAAAACATGAAACCGAACTCCACACACGCTAAACGCTTGTTTATCAGCAACTTCCGCTATCTCATTGAATGTTATCTGTGAGCCGTCAACGATCGTTGCCGTGCCTTGCCCAAAAACCTCAAGTTGTCCTTTACCATCCAGTATGATCGCCGTATTCTCGTCAATACCGATACCTAGATTGTAAGGATTATAGGAAACGGCCGTAATTAGGCGGCTGATGCGTCCGCGTTCGGTAAAGTGCTGATCGATGATTATGTTCTTTAGGAACCCGAGGCCCGGCGAGAGCCTTGCCGCATCCTTGTGCGGATGAGACGCCGGCTCACCTCTTACTATCATCGAGGTGCTCATGGCCGCGGCTCCGGCACTTGTCCCCGCCAGAACGATATCGGTCTCACGAACGGTCTTCCTCAGTTTCTCGGCAAGTTTGGTGCCTCCGAGCAATGAAACAAGGCGCATCTGATCGCCGCCCGTCATTATTACGCCGGTGACACCATCAAGAAGATGCCCGACATCGGCAGAAACGACATCTTGGCGCGAGGTCGCCCGCAGCACGCGCGGATTCGACACACCCAAATTCCTAAATGCCTGCGTATAAACATCGGCCGCGAATTCGGGATAGTCCGAGGCCACAGGCACGATCAGGATCTCAGCCTCATCGCCGCCTGACAGCTCGATAAATCTTCTCAGAATGCGGCGTTCGTTGTACTTGTCCTCAGCGCCGCCGATCACCATCAAATGCCCGCCGATGATCTCGCGCTCGTGCGAATCTGTCATTGTAAATGCTTTAACGTAACGTCAGAATTATCAATTAAAAATATGGCATCTGCCGCCATAAATCAAGAATTGGAATAATTTAGTTGAACTTAGCTGCCGGCGGCGGCATATTCATGCGGTTACAGCGTTTCGCGTTCCGCTGTGAATGTCTTGAAGGCTTCTGACCGCGGTGCTCGAATCAGCGGCTCGAGCGGCAATGGCCGCTATCAGGGCGTCTGCTCCCGTCATTGTGGTTACGCACGGAACGTTGAACTGCAAAGCCGCCTTACGTATTGCCTTTTCGTCGAAATGGGAGGCCTTGCCAAGCGGTGTATTGATTATTAGGGCGATCTCGCCCTGCCGTATAAGGTCTGCGATATTTGGGCGGCCCTCGTTTACCTTAAAGATGTCATCGCATTCAAGCCCGACCTCTCTGAGCCGTTTTGCCGTTCCGATGGTCGCGACAAGATCGAAGCCAAGATTCTTTAGCCGCCTGGCAAGAAGGACAGCCTGGCCCTTGTCGGCCTCATTTACGGAGATGAATGCTTTGCCGCCGGCCGGCAGCATCGTCCCGGCGGCTTCCATTGCTTTGCCGTATGCCTCGCCAAAGCTTGCACCGATGCCCATCACTTCGCCCGTCGAATGCATCTCCGGCCCCAGGACAGGATCGACGCCGAGAAACTTTTTGAAAGGAAAGACCGGCGACTTAACGAAGATCAGCGGTACCGGTAAGACCTCCGGCAGATCGAGATCCTTGAGTTTAACTTCGCCTGCCATAACCAGCGATGCGATCTTTGCAATAGGAACGCCCGTAGCTTTTGCGACGAACGGCACCGTACGCGAGGCGCGCGGGTTTACCTCGAGCACATAAACACGGTCGTCCTTAATCGCGAACTGTATGTTCATCAGCCCTTTTACGCGAAGCTTTCGTGCCAAAAGGCCGGTGTAATGGCGGATAGTTTCAAGGTGCTCGGAGGGAACTTTTTGAGGCGGCAGCACGCTCGATGAGTCGCCCGAATGAATTCCGGCCTCCTCAATGTGCTCTTGAATACCGGCGATCACCACCGTTTCCTCGTCTGCAAGTGCATCGACATCAAGTTCGGCGGCGCGTTCAAGGAATTTATCTATCAGAATGGGCTTCTCGGGCGACGCATCGACCGCCGAACGCATATATTCATCAAGAGAATGTTCATCATAAACGATCGCCATTGCTCGGCCGCCCAGTACGAAACTCGGACGTACGATAACAGGATAACCTATTTTATTTGCAACAGCTTTCGCTTCCTCAACTGAGGTTACGCTCGAATTATCAGGACAAGGAATATTCAGCTCGCTTAGGATCGCACCGAAACGTTTCCGGTCCTCAGCAAGATCGATCGAATCAGGCGACGTCCCGATTATCGGCACGCCTGCATCGTGAAGCTCGCCTGCTAAATTGAGCGGCGTTTGCCCGCCGAACTGGACGATAACACCTTCGGGCGCCTCTTTATCGACAACATTCATCACGTCCTCGAACGTGAGCGGTTCGAAATATAGCCTGTCTGAAGTGTCATAGTCGGTTGAAACGGTTTCGGGATTGCAGTTGACCATAATGGTCTCAAATCCCGCCTGCCGAAGAGAAAAACTCGCGTGACAGCAGCAGTAATCAAACTCGATGCCTTGACCGATACGATTCGGCCCCGACCCGAGTATCATGATCTTTCGCCGGTTCGTCGGAGCCGATTCACACTCCTCTTCGTAGGTCGAGTAAAGATATGGCGTGAACGACTCGAACTCCGCAGCACAAGAATCAACTCGCTTATAAACCGGAGCTATCTCTTGTGTCTTTCGATGGTTACGGACCGTTTTTTCATGTGTTTCAGTAAGATATGCAAGCCGCCGATCTGACAGGCCGTATTCCTTCGCTGTCCGCAGTTCGTCGGACGAGTAATCATCGATGTTCTTGGCCAAAAGCGTCGCCTGGAACTGCATAACCTGCAAAAGCTGATCGAGAAACCAAGGGTCTATTCCGGTCAGACGATAGACCTCATCGATCGAGTAGCCGTTCTGGAGGGCATAGGTGATATACGAGAAACGCTGCGAGTTCGGACGCGCAAGCTTTCGTTGAAGCTCGGCATCGCCAATATCTTGTAAACGCAACGGCTTAACTGCTTCGAGTGAACGCAGTCCTTTAAATAAAGATTCCTTGAATGTCCGGCCTATCGCCATCACTTCGCCGACCGAACGCATCTGGGTACCGAGTACATCTTCCGTACCGGGAAACTTCTCGAACGCCCATTTCGGGATCTTTGTTACAACATAGTCGATCGTCGGCTCAAATGAGGCGGGCGTCTGTCGTGTGATGTCGTTCGGTATCTCGTCAAGCGTATAGCCGACCGCAAGTTTCGCAGCGATCTTGGCGATCGGAAATCCCGTAGCTTTCGAGGCAAGAGCTGACGAGCGCGACACGCGAGGATTCATTTCAATGATGCGGATATCGCCATTTTCAGGGTTGACCGCGAACTGAATATTCGAACCGCCGGTCTCCACGCCAACTTTGCGGATGCACGCCTTTGACATATCGCGCAGCCGCTGATACTCGACATCCGTGAGCGTCTGGACAGGAGCGACGGTGATCGAGTCACCCGTATGTACTCCCATTGGGTCGAAATTCTCGATCGAACAGACGATCACGACATTGTCGTTAAGGTCGCGCATCACCTCAAGCTCGATCTCTTTCCACCCGAGTATCGATTCTTCGACAAGTATCTGAGAAACCGGTGATGCGGCAAGGCCGCTGCGGGCGATCTCTTCGAATTCTTCGGGATTGTACGCCGTACCGCCGCCCGTGCCGCCAAGCGTGAAGCTTGGCCTTACTATCGCCGGATAGCCTGTCTGCTCAACTATCGCACGGGCCTCCTCCCATGAGTGAGCGAAGCCGCCTTTCGGTGACGGCACGCCGATCTCGTCCATTGCTTTCTTGAAAAGCTCGCGATCCTCGCCGATCTTTATCGCCTCAACATTGGCTCCGATCATCTTTACGCCGAATCTTTCAAGGACACCTGTTTCGTAGAGTTCGACCGAAAGATTAAGGCCCGTTTGGCCGCCGACAGTCGGAAGCAAAGCATCGGGCCGTTCCTTATCGATTATCGCCGCGACGGACTCGACGGTTAGCGGCTCGATGTACGTTCGGTCGGCGATCTCAGGGTCCGTCATGATCGTTGCCGGATTCGAGTTGACGAGCACGACCTCAAAGCCTTCGTCGCGAAGCGCACGGCAGGCCTGTGTGCCCGAATAATCGAACTCACAGGCCTGGCCGATGATGATCGGGCCTGAGCCGATGATAAGGATCTTCTGTATGTCGCTGCGTTTTGGCATCGTAAATGGACGATTATACAAAAAAGTGCGGCTCTCTCGAACCGCACAGAACGCCTTTGCTGAAACTCAAGGAAATCGCGGCAGCCGCGGCACCTTCGGCACCCGCGGCACATTTACTCGCGGTGTCAAGGGTATATTGCCCAACGCGGGGATACGGCCTTCGAATACATCGTTCAGCGCGCCGGCAAGTGTGGGGTCGATCTTTCGAAGCCGGTCATTTATTCGTTTTGCTTCTTTCTTATTGCCGCTTGCGAAATACGCCTCTCCGAGATTGTAAAGTCCGAACCGGTCGTTTCCGTTCATATCCACAACGCGCTTGAATGTTGAGATCGCATTATTCAGGTCATTAAGCCCGCGGTAGCCGACACCAAGCTGATTCAAAGCGAGGCCCCAATTGCTATTAAGGCCAAGGCCGCTATTCAGTATATGGACGGCAGCCTGGAATTCGCCCAGTGCGTTGTATGTCGAGCCCATATTCAGGTACGGCGCCGAAAGTTTAGGGTCTTGCTCTTTCGCTTGCTCCGAATACGCCTTGCTTTTTTCGTAATCTGCTTTGGCTCCGTCGTTATCTTTCGCGGCAGCTTTTGCCTGGCCCGAGTTATAGTACGCCCACCCGAGATTCGAATTCTGAACCGCAGACGGGTCGATCCCGCGCGCGGTCTCCAATTTGGCTACCGAGTCGTTCCACTGTCCGGTTTTACCGAGACAGTAGCCCCATTCCGAATAAAGCTCGGCACTGCGTATGCCCTGAGCGGCGATCTCGTACTCGGCAACCGCGTCCGGGTAGCGTTCCATTTGCCTATAGGTTGCGGCAAGGTTCGCGTGAGCCTGATAGTTATTTCCGTCGGCGGCGATCGCGGCCTTATATGCCCTTTCGGCGTCTGCGTATCGGCCTTGATTATAGTAGAGTACGCCGAGGTCGAATGCAGCCGCGGCATAATGCGGATCGATCTCCAATGCCTTGTTATACGAACTTATCGCCTTGTCTTCTTGAGGAATGCGCGCAAAGGCCTGGCCGCGATAAAAGTACACAAGTGCATTCCGCTGATCGAGTTCGAGTACGTTATCGAATGCGGCAATTGCCTCAGCATTCTTGTTTTGCTTGTAGAGTATAAGAGCACGGAGCAGCCTGATATCCTCGCTGTCAGAGCCTGCCGTATGCTGCAAAGCATTTTCCGCCTTAGCTATTTCGCCGCTTTCAACATACGCAAGCCCGAGCGTCGCCTGCAGATCTGAAGCTGCAGGGTCGATCGCGACCGCGTGCTCGTAGTTCGCAACAGCCTTTTCTTTTTGCCCGGCCGCGTCATAGATCGCTCCGAGTTTCGCGTAGGCGACATCGTTATTCTTATCGTATTTGATCGCTTCCTCGAAGTAGCCCGCGGCAGTAATGTCATTCGTCGATCCCGCAGCGATAATTCCTTTCCCGGTAAGAGCATCGCTGAGGCCGGTGGCGGCACGCGAATTTTTCGGGTTCTGCACGAGAGCGGCACGGAAATCCTTTATTGCGGGGTCAAACTCATCCTTCTCAAGGCTGGCTTCGGCCTTTGCCGTAAGCGTATTCGACAACCGCAGTTTGCGGTTAGCGGCGGCCGCCATTGCCTTTTTGCGGGCTGCGATGGCGGCAAGTTTTCGGCGCTTTTCGGCAGCTGCAATCTGTGCATCTGTACGGGTTCGGCGTGCCGAACCCGCTAGCCGAGCTCCTTCGCCTGAACTTGCATACGCAAAGCCCGCTCCCGACTGCGGACTTTTTCTTGACCCTCGAAAAACGAAAGCGCTGCCGCCGCCGGTAAGGCTAGTGCTCTCGACCATGTCTTGAGCATGAACTTCCCTTGCCATCGGAAGTACGGCGAATAAGAGCGCCGCAAATATCACATAACTCGTTATCTCTCTGAAAAATCTCATAGCCAGACCCAAACCTTTCGCGTTCCGATCAACTTATTCGTCAAATCCGACAAATATCGGCTCGACAATAAGGTCGATATCAAACTTTGCGAGCACTGCGGCCTGAATATCGTCCTTCAATCCGATGATATCAGCGGCGCTCGCACCTCCACAATTGACGAGGGCAAGCGTATGTTTTGCCGAAATTCCCGCACTGCCTTTACGAAAACCTTTATGAAAACCGGCCTGCTCTATGAGCCATGCCGCCGGGATCTTTATATCGGAACCGTCGGCAGGATAATGCGGCACGTCGGCATAAGTGTCTGCGAGTTCATCGAACTTTGCCCTTGCAATAACAGGATTCTTAAAAAAAGAACCGGCACTGTTCGAGTTAACATCTGAATCGTCGGCTACCATTGACTTTGCCCGTCGAATATCGATCACGGCGTTTCGCACTTCTTCAAGTGTAGGTTCGGCGCTGCCGAAGTGCTCTCGGATGTCCTTGTACACGACACTCGGAACACCGCCTCGGCGAAGCCCGTATGTTACAGTCAAAACGACGTAACGGCCGGCATCGGTAGTATTAAAGCGGCTTTTCCGATAGCTGAAGCGGCAGTCAGCGTTTGCGAACTCGACGATCGAGTGGTCGCTTCTGTCGAGGCATCGAACACTGCGAATTACCTCGGACACATCTTGCCCGTACGCACCGACATTCTGTATCGGAGTTCCGCCTACACGGCCCGGAATGCCGGAAAGGCACTCAATGCCCGCGAGTTGCCGCTTGACGCAGTACTCCACGAAGCTGTCCCAATGCTCGCCGGCCATTGCGGTAACGGCCTCGGCGCTGCCATCGTGCCGCGACACTATTCCCTTCAGATCGATCTGCACGACCAACCCGTTAAACCCACTATCCGAGACCAGGATATTGCTTCCGCCGCCGAGCACGAACACCGGCATGCTGCGTTCATTTGCAAAGTTCAGTGCGGAGAGCAGAGCTTCTTCGGAATCGACCGCACAAAAATAGCGAGCACGCCCGCCTATTTTGAAGGTCGTCAGCGGAGCAAGCTCGATATTTTCCAAAATCTTCAATTCGGTCACGGAAGCGGCTTTAGCACGGCACCGCTGACTATCAACCGAAGCCTGGCTGCGAGGTCTTTACTACCGAGCTTGGTCAGGATGTCGATCTCCTTCTTAGCAGCTTTTGTATCGCCGCTTCGATATAGGCTTTCGCCCAGATTGAAATGTGCCGCGGCTAACTTATCATCCTTTGCCACAGCTTTTCGGAACCATGAGACGGCTTCCTTGAAGTTGTTCTGATTTCGATACGCTATGCCAAGCTCGTTGAGCGGAATGGCCCAATCCGGCTGCTTCTCACTCGCCTTCTTTAGGGCGTCGATCGCACCTGTCTGATCGCCGAGTTCACCGCGAACGATACCGAGATTCAGCAGCGGCCCGGCGACGAACTTTGGGTTCGCAGCGACCGCTTTTTCGAGGTTCGCCAATGCAAGCCGCAACTTTGCAGCGCGATCGGCATCGCGCTTTTGCGCGGCATCGATACGCGATGCGTTGTAGTAGGCCCAACCGAGATTAGCAAAGTCCGCAGGATCGCCGCCGCCAAGTTGGATAGCCTTTTCCAACGCGCTCGTTGCAGTTGACCACGAACAGGCAACGACACGGGCAAAATCGAGCATACATTGCTGCCCGACGACAAAGCCTTTCTTGCTGTAAAGATCGGCTGCCACCTTCGTGTCGTAACCCTGCTTTCTGGTCAGAAGTGTTATCGCGAGATCGTAAGAGCCTGCAGCATCGTTGAATTTGCCCGCCATCCGCTGAGCATCGGCAAGTGCGGTAACAGCGTCAACATTGTCATTTTTCAGGCGTTTTGCCTGCTGATAAGATGCGATCGCAGATATGTAATCCTGCTTTGCATATTGCGCGTCGCCAAGCGCCAGCCATGCATCAAAATAGTTATTCTTCAGCGTATTCGCGGCCTTGAATTCACTGATCGCATTATCGAGTTGCCCCAAACGCATTAAGATCAAGCCCTTTTGATAGGCGGCCTCGGCCATTGTAGGGTCCAGCGTCCTGGCTTTTGTAAGGGCTGCCAGTGCCTCAGTGTTCCGGTTCTGCGATGCGCGGATCATACCAAGGAAGAGCTGCGTCTCGGCCGTGTCCTCAGACGCCGCAACGGCCTTTGTCAAGAAGCTGTCAGCCTTTGCGATCTCGCCTTTTTGAAAGTACAGGATGCCGAGCGGCACATAGATCTCGGTCAGTGACGGGTCGGCGGCAAGCGCCTTTTCGTAATTCGCGATCGCATCGTCATCGACGTTCAATTCTGAAAATGAATCGCCAAGGCCGAAATATGCCGCGGCATTCTTCGGGTCATATTTTAGGGCTTCAAGGAAGTATGCCTTAGCGGTGGCGGCCTGATCTTTTCGCAGCAGTTCATTGCCTTTTGTCGCCAAGACCTCGCTCAACCCCTGCTTTGCCTTTGTATTGGAGGGATCGATCTCGGTCGCCTCGCGGAAGAAATTGATCGAGTTGTCGAAATCGCTTCGGTTGAGATAATACTCACCGACACCCGCGAACAGGACAGAGGCCTTCGCCGGCGGCACCGACTTGATATTTACGGGAACCTGATCGGGCGTAACGACCTCAAGCCGCGGACGTTTCGGCGTTATTGCGGCACTTCTTTCGTATTGTTTGCGGATCCTCTGCGCGGTTGCCGCCTTTTGTGCCTTTGAACGAGAAGCGATCGCGGATGAACTCTTCGACCGCGAGCTGCTTCGAAGCACAAAAACGCTCGCTCCGGCTGTAAGATCCGAGGTTGAGACAAGGTCTTGCGCCGAAACTTCAATGGCCGAAAATAATAGCGAAAACAACAAAACGGCCGCCGCTGTTTGCTGCCTCAGAGAACCCTTTTTAAGCATTGTCTGCACTCCGAAATAAAGAAATTGGATGCGAATTCCACCTGATAATTCAGATGCTCGACAACTTTAGACGTTGCTTGGCGTAAAAATTGCACCAACAGGCCGGCATCACACGATTTTCAAGCATTTTAGCACGAAGCTGCTGCTCTAGCGGCTGACATTCGAACCGCGAAACTTGATCAGCGTCCGCCTGAGGAAACCGAACGGGAAACGATTGGCGAAGCGTCGATAATTGTCGTTGTAATTAAGCGACCATAGGTAGCTCAGATGCCCTCTTGTAAAGAGGTCGGCAATGCATGGCTCTCGATGGAGCGGAAAATCGCCGATCTCGACCACGAATGCGCAGCTCGGCAGCGGATATGCTTTGTACGTTACGTTCTGCCTATCGAGATAAGCGGTACAGTCCAATATCCCGTTGTACGTTATCTGAGAATCGTGAAATATGATCGCTCCGCTGTCAGCAAGCACATCGAGGCAAAAGCGGAAGTCGCGAAAAACAGCATTGTCGGTATGCTCGCCGTCGATGAAGCACAGATCGACCTTTTCCGTGATCTGCGTGGGCGAGATCTCCGTCGTATCGCCATCGATCGCCGTTATCTTGTCAAGATCGGGACTGACACCTCGAAGAAGCTCCAGCATCCGCTCGGTCGAGTTGTTTTGATACACCCAATCGAAGCCGCGTGCGTCCGGCTGCGCCTCCGGACGCTTGTCGATCGAATAGATACGCCCGCAGCGTTCATCCAAAAGATGCGGCTGAATGCTGCCGCCAAGATACGAACCGATCTCAAGATATGTGTAGCCGCTTTTTAGACCGCCCGCCGCCAATTCAACAGCGAGAAGCGAGCGCCGGTCATCATCGGTGGACTGGCTCTGAATGGCGTCAAACAAGGATATATCGAGTGCGGCAAGCCTTTCGTGAAAATTGCTCATAGAGACAAAAGCGCGAAGGCAGATATTACCACAGCAGACGCCGAGTAAAAAGGTATTCAGAATTTAGCGAAGGTACGACAGCCTAGATAGCGCCTTCGTCGCAAAAGGAAAGCGCTTGGTCAAGGCAAAAAGGCGTTCGGTATGGCAATATCGGTCGAGACACCCCATTGCACTCCGCTGAGGCCGCCGCCTGAGAGACTAACATACCAGATGCCTGTCGACGGCCGGAATACGGCAATATCAGCTCGCCCGTCGCCGTCATAGTCAGCCGGAACCGGCCTATCGCCATTCAGTCCGAAAGCTTGTATCGCCCACGTATTCGTCGCGGAAAAATAGACATACCAGACGCCCGTCGATGGACGAAATACTGCAAAGTCTGCCCTGCCGTCGCCGTCAAAGTCTGCCGGAGCCGGAATATCGCCGTTAGCTCCCCAATGCATCGCTCGATGCAGCATCGATTGGCTAGTAGCTGCATACCACCAATCGCCGGATGACGGACGGAAAACCGCCGGGTCAACCTTCCCGTCACCGTCAAAATCGCCGATCACGGCAATATCGCCTGGAAGGCCAAAGACATATGGTGCGACAGGCCCGAACGTTGAGCCTAAACGATACCAAGTATTATTTGACGGGCGATAGACGATATAATCGGCCTTGCCGTCATTATCGAAGTCGCCCGGACGCGGCTGATCGCCTGCCATACCATATTGAGCCGCCCGCTGAGCATTGTCTATACTGCTCCTGTACCACCAATAGCCGTCGGACGGGCGAAATATCGCCTCGTCTGTGATCCCGTCGCCGTCATAATCAGCCGGAACCGGTATATCGCCCGGAAGGCCGAAGACCGGAGCCGTATAACCGTTGTTGTTGCTGAATAATTCGTACCAATTTCCGGTTGACGGGCGATAAACCGTAAAGTCGGCCCGGCCGTCACCGTCGAAATCAAAATTCGTCTTGGCACGATATTGCCCGATATTGAGCCGCGCGATCCCGGGCTTTGACACATCAAATATGGTTGAGAAGTCGCCACCAGCGACCAGTTTTTCCGGCTCATCTGCAATAAGAGCTTTTATCTCCTCATCCGCTCCCGAGAGGCTGAACAATGCATCGGCCTTTCCGTTCGGAGCAAGCCTTGCAAAATTCCGCCTTGGTCTGCCGCCGACGGTGTCAAATCTGCCTGCGATCAGAAGGCTGCCGTCAGGCTGAAGGACGATCTCACGGACCTTTACGTTGCCCGACGGTACGTCTATGTAGTCCGGCGTAAAGCTCGGGTCATCAGTACCGTCAGCGTTGCGGCGATCCAGTTGGAAGACCGGAGCTCCGATCCCGATAACGTATTTGCCGTCGCTCTGTCTAATAACCTTTCCGACGGTGCCTACGCTTGCGTTGAACGTTTGATCGAGTGAGCCGTCAATGTTAAGCCGTACGAAATTCGAACGGTTAAAGCCGTTCACTCCGCTAAAGCTTCCTGCGACGATGATCTTGTTACCGGGCTCCTGCATTATCTGATAGATACCCCAGTTGCCGATCACGGGGGCGAACGAGGCATCAAGCGTGCCGTTCGACTCGAGCCGTGCTGCTCCTGTACGAGCGGTCGAATTCACCTGCGTAAACTTTCCGCCGATCAATATCCTGCCGTCAGTTTGCAGAGAAATATCCAGTACCTCCTGGTCCGTACCGGCTGAGAAAGTGTTGTCGATCGAGCCATCGCTGTTCAACCTGACGATCCGGGCCACCGCAGTGCCGTTGTATGCGGTAAATGGGCCGACCGCCAAGATCTTGTTGCCCTGCACAACTATCTTGTTCGGTACCGAGCTGAATCCTGTTCCGGGGTTGAATGTGAGATCGAGTGTTCCGTCGGTGTTGACGCGTGCAAAGCCGTTGCGCGCAACGCCGTTCATCTGCGTAAATTCCCCAGCTACAAGCACTTTACCGTCATCCTGCCGTGCAAGAACACTGACAGTTCCGTAATAATCGATAGACGGTGCGAACGATGCGTCGAGCGAACCGTCACCTTGAAGACGCATAAACATTGGGCCGTTCGCGGTCATGCCGACAAAAACAACTCTTTGGCTTATATCTGCCGCCCAAGCATTGCTGATGCTGCTAACTGAAGCGTCCTGTGAATAGGTTCCGTCGATGGTGCCATCCGCATTCAGGCGGAATATCTTGGAAATGCCGGAAATGTCAGTATTGCCTGAGAAGAATACCTTGCCGGTTGGCAATGCCTTTACTTGCGTGCCCCGAAGGACCGCCGGTGAGCCAAAATTCATATCGACGTTACCGGCGCTGAGCAAATGTACCAGGTTGCTCTTCTGCATACCGTTAACCGAATTCCATCGGCCCGCAACGTAAATACTGCCATCATCAACGACAGATATTTCGGATATTGCGACATCAGATGGGGAATTCGCCGAAACGAACGATGGGGCATTCCAGGCCCCATCAATTGTTCCGTCGGCGTTTCGCCGTGTCAGCGTGACAACTGAACCCATTGACCCTGAGGTATTTCCAAGAAAGAAGCGGCCGTCGGGAAGCGTTCCGATACTGACGGAAGCCCACACTGCCCTGCCCGAGGCGATCGAGATTGGTGTAAAACCAGCGTCCTGTGAACCATCTGTGTTGAACCTGTATAGACTGATCTGCGTATATCCAAGATAGGAAGCTCTGATTGTCGCGAGTACCTTGCCATCGGCCTGCACGGTATTCAATGTGATCTGTGAAGAGTTCGACCCTGCCGGCGGATCAAAAGTCGAATCGATGCTGCCGTCTGAATTTAAGCGAACAATTTTTGTCGCTGTCGGCACCACACCGCCAACATAAATCTTGCCGTCAGTACCAAGTTTCACATGAGTGACAGACGTAAGTGCACATGCACAGTAATTGAATGTCGTATCAAGCGAACCGTCCGTATTCAAACGCAGGATGTCGCCGCGCGGGACGCCGCCGATCACCATTTTCGGGGCAAACACTATGACCCTGCCGTCAGGCTGAACAACCTGCTGGATCATGGTCTCAGATGATGTTTTGGCGGGTACCGCCTTAAATGTATTATCAACCGTTGTCTGCCCGCCGGCAGACACAACCGCAAACAACACCGTAACCAAAATGACAAATAGCGAAAGTACTCGTAACATTAGCCCTTACCTCTATACCATTTCGATACGTTGCTGACACCGAAATGACCGTGCTTGATCTTTTTTACTTTATCATAATTTGGGATCGCCTCTGACAGGATATTCACTCCCGCGCGTAAACCGGACAGCCTCGCCACTTTGCCGCCTTACTGGAACAAGCCGGTTCGAACTGAGCGGTGCGGACATTTACAAGCGAAGTGCCTTGATATTGAAGCAGGTTATGTTTACATTTAGACTTGACCAACAGAGTGGCCGGGCTTTGCAAGGTTGTGCGGCGTCGATATTTGATCGGCAATGCGTATTCAGCCAAAGAAAATTCGGCTCGTAATTCGTAATTCTACTTATTCTAGGAGATCTTGCCGACGATGAAAGCATTTACAACTGAGAACCTCAGGAACCTTGCTGTCATCGGACACGGCGACGCGGGTAAAACCCAACTCGTCAGTTCGATGCTGCACGTTTCAGGTGCGCCCGGACGCTGGGGAAAAGTGGACGAGGGCACGACCGTAACCGATTACGAAGAAGATTCAATATCCAGAAAAATCTCGCTTAACAATAACTTCGCTCATTTAGAATCAGGCGACGCAAAGATAAATTTGATCGACACGCCGGGCTACGCGGCATTTGTCGCGCATGCTCGCCCGGCACTTCGTGTTTCGGATTGTGCCCTCGTGGTCGTCGATGCGGTTCACGGCATCGAGGTTCAGACCGAAAAGACCTGGCAGTATGCCAACGAGTTCCTGCTGCCGCGGTTCATGGTCATCAACAAGATAGACAAGGAGCACGCCGATTTCGGCCACGCTCTTGAGACCGCAACATCGAGTTTTGCCCGGTCGATCGTTCCCTTTACGCTGCCGATAGGTAAAGAGGCCGACTTCAAGGGCGTCGTCGATGTTGTGCACCAGAAGGCGTATGAGTTCGACTCCGCCGGAAAAGCAAAAGAAATTCCGATGCCTGAAGAAGGCCGCGACATCTTTGAGCGCACCCGCGAACGCCTTATCGAGATCGTTGCCGAGAGCGACGATGCGCTTATGGAAGAGTACTTTGAGAACGGCACCCTTCCCGAGGAAAAGATCTATCCGAACCTCGCAAAGGCGATCGCATCGAGCAAACTTTGCCCCGTTTATGCCGTCTCGGCAACAACGTTTGTCGGGCTTTCGATCCTGATCGACCACATTGTGGAATTCGCCCCGAATCCGGCAACGCATGAGGCCGAGTATGGCTTTGTTGACAACGAGATGTCCGGCGATCGGATCTCGCGCAAATACTCGAATGACGAACCGTTCTCGGCTTATGTCTTTCGCACGATCGCCGATCCGTTCGCGGGCCGCATCACTGTAATGAAAGTCGTCAGCGGGAAAATAGCCTCTGATGCGACGGTTCAAAATACGACCCGCGACACGGCAGAACGCCTCGGTGCACTGCACGTCATCTCCGGCAAGACCCTCGATAAGGTAGATTCGGCACAAACCGGCGATATCATTGCATGCGTTAAACTTAAGGAAACTCATACCGGCGACACTCTTTCCGACAAGGCACATCCGATCGTTTATCCCAAGGTCGAATATCCTGAGGCCGCTATCGCATTCGCCATCGAGCCGAAGTCGCGGGCCGACGAGGACAAGATCTCGCAAGCGCTTAACAAGATCCTTGAAGAAGATCCGAGCCTGCACTTTGATCGTGATGCTCAGACCAAGGAATTCATCCTTTCGGGCAGCGGCCAGCTTCATATCGAGACGGTCGTTGACAAGCTGAAGAACCGTTACCACGTCGAAGTAACGCTTCATCCCCCCAAGGTCCCGTACAAGGAGACGATCACGGCGACTGCCGAGGTTCAGGGCAGGCACAAGAAACAGTCCGGCGGCCGCGGACAGTTCGGCGACTGCAAATGCATCTTCGAACCGCTTGAACGCGGTGCCGGCTTCGAGTGGGTCGATAAGATATTCGGCGGTTCGATACCACAGAACTTCCGCCCTGCGGTTGAAAAAGGCATTCTCGAAGCCGCCCAAGGCGGAGCTATTGCCGGCTATCCGCTGGTCGATTTTCGCGTTACGCTGATCGACGGCAGCTATCACACGGTCGATTCGGACGAACATTCGTTCAGGGCCGCCGGACGCAAGGCCTTTCGCGCGGCAATGGAAAAAGCGAAGCCGACACTTCTCGAGCCGATAATGGATGTCGAGGTCTTCACGCCGCAGGAAGTATCGGGAGATATCATGGGCGATCTGAACTCACGCCGCGGCCGCGTCAGCGGTATGGAAATGCGCGGCAAACAGCAGGTCATCAAGGCAAAGGTGCCGCTTTCGGAAATGCTTGATTATCAATCGAAGCTGAACAGTGTAACGCAGGCGCGCGGCTCGTATCATATGCAGTTCTCGCACTACGATCCGCTTCCGGCCAATCTTTCGCAGAAGGTCGTTGATGAAGCAGTTGCATCCGGGCGTGTACGTGCTCAGGATGACGACGAATGATCGCACGTTCAGCTAAAGCGAGGACACGCAAAGCCCTGCCAAGCGCGGGGCTTTGCACACAACAGGGCCTATCGGGGCCGGATCTGTGACCTTAGGAGTTATTATGAAAAACCACGCTATTTCATTTATTTTTGGATTATCAATTCTAATCGCAGGCGTTTCGCTTGCGAGTGCACAGCGGCTTCAGACACCGCAGGTCAGCCAGAAAGCAGTTGTTATGCAACGGCTCGGCCTAACCGATATTTCGATCACGTACAGCCGGCCGTCGGTCAGAGGACGTCATATCTTCGACAACGCACCTCCGGAAATGGTCGAGCGCGGCCAAGGCGAAAGAACGCTGGACAATCAGATCCTTCGGAAGACCGGCGAGCCTATCGTACCTTATGGCCACGTATGGCGTGCGGGAGCGAACGAGGCGACCGTCTTTGCCGTGAACGATGATGTGCTGATAAACGGCAAGCCCTTGCCGAAAGGCAGCTACAGCCTGCATATGATCCCCGGAACGAAGGAATTCACGGTGATCTTTAACAAGGATGATGGCCAATGGGGCAGCTTCGGATATGATGCGGCAAAGGACGCCCTTCGCGTAACCGTAAAGCCCGAATGGCTTAAGTCGAACACCGAATTTTTAACCTATGCGATCGAGCCGGCCGTCTCGGCCGACGGCAAGGCAACCGCGACGGCAACGATCAGCCTGCAATGGGAAAAACTGCGTGTGCCCTTTACGATCGAGGTCAAAGATCTTAATTCCAAAGCTCTCGGCCACATTCGCGAGGTTGCCGCTGCAGCAAAGCCCGATGATGCTGCAACACCGATGGCCGCAGCGAACTGGGCAAGGACGAACGGCTTTACCGATGCCGGAAAGGAGTTTCTCGAACAGGCTCTGCGTGCCGTCGATAAGCGCATCGCAAAGAAGGCTGCATTCGGCGACCTTCGCCAGAAAGCGACGATCCTTACCGGGCTTGGACGCCACAAAGAAGCTCTCGCAACGGCCGAAAAGGCACTTGCGGAAGGCAAAAGGTCCGGTGCGAAGCCCGATGACCTTAAGAACGTAGAGAAGCAGATCGATGATCTGAAAGCGAAGCAATAGCTTAGGCTGAATGATGAAACAAAGGCCGCGAACCTATCAGTTCGCGGCCTTTTGATCTAGCTCAGGAGTGTGCCCTGCAAGCCGCACGGCACCGAATAGAGGCTGTCGCCGGTAGCGACAAGCATTTCACCGTTCCGAGAAAAGCAGAGGCCGATCACATTGTTCCCCGCAACAAAATGGCTCACCGAGCCTCGATCCGCCGAAATTCGGACTATTCCGTGCCGCCCCTGATAACACGCAGCGGCATAAAGCCTGCCTTCAGTATCGAACGCAAGACCTTGCGGACGGCCGAAACCCATACCGAAAGCGGTCTTTGAGCCATCTTTGTCAATATCGAATATACGATCGTGGCTCGCAAGTCCCGGCGATGTTACGAATAGGTGATCGGACGGACCAAAAGCCAGATGATATGCGGCGATCGACGCCTCAAGCGAGGCGAATACGCTAATGTTGAAAAAGCTGTCCACACGATAGATCGTACCGGTTCGGTCGCCCACATACATCTGACCCTGCGGATCGAATGCGATCCCCGTTGCAACCCCTAAGCCCGTGGCGTGGAGGCTCGATCTGCCTCTGCGATCGATCGAATAGACCTCGCCTTCCGCACGCGCGGTAACGTAAAGGGTCCCGTCACGACCGAACGCAACGCCGGTCGGGTTCAAGATCGCATCCGCCATTTCCTCAACGTCACCATCCCCGCGGACGCGAAAGAGCGTTGCATCGAGCTGCTGACCCCGGCCGCCCGATCGGGTAACGATGATCGAATCATCATCAGGATCGACCGCGGGATTTGCCACGATATGCATATCACTCACGATCAAGCGTCCGACAATGAACCGTACCGGCGCACTTTGCACACCGCCAGAGCTTAATATGAGTTCCGTTTCGGAGCGTTCTATGCCCTCGGGAACACGGACAAGGATGTGCGTAGAAGATGCCGATGATATCTCGGCCCGCCTGCCGCCGATGATGACCGAAAAACCGCGATAATGATCAACCGTGAAGCCCTCACAGTTGATCGATATTTCGCCGCCGGGTATAGCAAACTTTGGATATATCGAATTGACCTTTGGAATGATGCTCATTCAGGTTCGATTCTACGTTCTGGAGTTTCGGGTTGTCGAATACGTATGCGGATTCACGTCAAAAACTTGTTGACCATTTTGATCAATTAGGTCTAAACTGTGATTTAGTAATCGTTCCGCGGCCAACCTCAGCATTTTTCGGGCGCATGTTGCCCTTGGCCGCTGAACCTCCTTATCCGTCGCAAGCCGTATGTCCACGCGAATAGACGACCTTCTGAGAATGGCCATGAGCTTTGGTGCCTCTGACCTGCACCTGCGGGCAGGCTCATTTCCTGTCATCCGCGTAACGGGCGAGCTTAAGCCGCTCACCGGCGTTGCCAAAATGTCGCAGGATGAGACGCTCGAAATGGCGTTCTCGATGATGTCGAACAGGCAGAAGCAGCATTTCAAAGAGGCTTTCGAGGTCGATATCGGCTACGGTGTTCCGGGGTTGGGGAGATTTCGCGTGAATATCTTTCAGCAGCGCAACTCGATCGGTATCGTCGCCCGCGTAATATCCGATTCGATACGCTCGTTCGCTGAATTGGGCTTGCCGCCGATACTGTCAAACGTTGCCGAAGAGCGGCGTGGACTTGTAATTGTTACGGGAACGACCGGTTCGGGCAAATCGACCACGCTTGCCGCCATTGTCGATCACATCAATCAAAACCGAAACTGCCACATTGTTACGATCGAGGATCCGATCGAGTACCTCCACAAGGACAAACAATCATTCGTGACGCAGCGTGAGGTCGATGTGGACACGCGCAACTTTGCCGAGGCATTGCGCGGCAGCCTTCGTCAGGATCCGGATGTGATACTCGTGGGCGAAATGCGCGACCTTGAGACCATTGAGACGGCCCTTGTTGCGGCAGAAACCGGGCATCTCGTCCTATCAACTCTGCATACGCTCGATGCTTCAGAAACTCTAACCCGAATCATTTCAGCATTTCCGCCATATCAACAGCGGAGCGTAAGGATACAGCTTGCAGGCCTTCTGCGTGCGGTAGTCTCACAGCGGTTGATGCGTTCAGCAAAGGGCAACAGCCGGATACCGGCTGTCGAAGTGCTGATCTCGACGCCGCTCATACGCGATTACATCCTTCACGAAGACAAGACCAACGCAATTCGTGATGCGATCGCCGCCGGCACTTCGCAGTATGGAATGCAGACGTTCGATCAATCGCTATTCTACCTATACCAGTCAGGCCTTATCTCGCTTGACGAGGCACTTCGCGGCTCAACAAATCCGGATGAATTCCGCCTTCGCCTTGCCGGCATCCACAACACCACGACCATTGCAAAGGAAGAAATGGAACGATCAAGCGGCGTCGGAAGGATCGGTGACATAATAACCCGACATTGACGGCCAGCATCACCCACGTCCAAAATCGCCTAAAATATTTATTTTCTAAGGCTTTTGCGTGGTGAAGTCTTGACAGAAGCACCCGATTGCGTATAAATTCAAGGTTTACCACATCGAGCGAAAAGCCCTCATTGACGCTTATGTCCATCAGGCCCGAGTAGTATTTAGACGATTCGATCTGGTAAGAAGCTGCACGGACGCGCGTTTAGGTGCAGCAGATCAAAAAAAGGAAGCTTATTTACCGGTAAATGACAAACGAGGTTATTAACGAGGTCGAGGAAACTCCCGTACAGGAACCTGCGGCCACAGACACGATCGAAACGACACAAGCAGCGGCCGCTGAGGCCACAACCACCGAACCGACAGCAACCGCTGTCGCTGTTGACGAAACATCGCCCTCCGGCGATGTCGATTTCGGCGCCATCCTTAAAGAGTTCGAACAGGAACAAACGGCATACCAGCCGGGTGAACTTGTCCAGGGCAAGGTCGTCGGGATCTCCGATCGCGGGATCCTGATCGATTTTGGCTACAAGAGCGAAGGAATGGCTCCGATCGAGGAGTTTCTCGGTGAAGACGGTCAGGTCAGCGTAAACGTTGACGACGAGGTCGAGGTCGTGCTCAAGAGCCTCCATTCAGGTGACGGACCGCCGGTACTTTCCCGCACCGACGCTATCGGCCGCAAGGCGTGGGGCGAACTCGAAAAGGCATTTCACGACGGCACACCTGTTGTCGGAACCGTGATCGACAAGACGAAGGGCGGCCTTCGCGTTGACGTGAACGGCGTCGAGGCGTTCTTGCCCGGTTCGCAGATCGATTCACGGCCGATACATGGCCTCGACCAATATAAAGGCCAGCAGATCGAAGCAAAGATCATCAAATTCAGCCGTCGGCGCAACAATGTCGTCCTTTCGCGAAAGGTCCTGACCGATGAGGTGATCAACGAGCAGAAGTTGGAGACCCTTTCAAAGGTAGATGTAGGCTATGTTGTCGAAGGCACCATTAAGAACCTCACCGAGTACGGCGCTTTTGTCGATATCGGCGGTATCGACGGACTGCTGCACGTAACGGATATGTCCTGGGGCAGGCTTCGTCACCCGAGCGATATGTTCAAGGTCGATGATCATATCCAGGTCAAGATACTTAAGCTCGATCGTGAGAAGGATAAGATCTCGCTCGGCTATAAACAACTCCTTCCCGACCCGTGGTCAACCGTTATCGAGGTCTATCCGGTAAATTCCAAGGTCAAAGGAACGGTTTCGTCCGTTACCGACTATGGCGTATTCGTCGAACTCGAACCGGGCGTCGAAGGCCTGGTTCACGTCTCAGAGATCTCGTGGACACGCAGGGCTCAAAGCCCCAAGAAACTCTTTAACCGCGGCGATGTGGTCGAGGTCCAGGTGCTGGGCGTCGATACTGAAGAAAAACGCATCAGCCTCGGAATGAAGCAGTTCCAGGAGAATCCGTGGGCGACGGTCGATCTTCGGTATCCGATCGGCACAAAGATACATGGCCGCGTACGCAGCCTTACTGATTTCGGAGCGTTCGTCGAGATCGAAGAGGGTATCGACGGCCTGGTTCATGTCTCTGACATTACTTGGGCGAAAAAGATCAAACATCCGAAGGATGTGCTGAAGAAGGATCAAGAGGTCGATGCTGTCGTTACGGCGATCGATAAAGCCGGTCAGCGTCTTTCGCTTTCAATGAAGGATCTTACGCCGAGCGTCTGGGAGACATTCGCGGCGACCCACCGTGCAGGCGACACGATCAAGGGCAAGGTTACGCGTTTTACGAATTTCGGCGTCTTTGTTGAGCTTGATGAGGGACTTGAGGGCCTTTGCCATATCTCTGAACTTTCGGACGAAAGGGTCGATCGGCCCGAGTCGATCGCATCGGTCGGCCAGGAAATGGACTTCAAGATCCTGCGCATCGATCAGGTCGAGCAGAAGATCGGACTTTCGCACCGCGCGGTCGGTAAAGATGACGAGCCGATCGTTGATTCAAGAATGTACTCGACCGAAGCGAAAGGCGGCATGGCATCGCTCGGCGAGCTTGCGAATCTGAGACTCGGCAATGCCGGAGAAGATGCTCCGGCCGACGTCGATCCGGAAGAGAAAAAGCGTGCTAAGGCTGAGGCAAAACGCCAACGGGCCGAGGAATACGCCGCTAAGGAAGCAGCGGCCGCGGCAGATGCGGCGAGCGCCGACGAGGCGAGTTCGGCTGACGCATCAGCCGAGGCCGAGACTGAAGCATCTGCCGCCGTCGAGGAACCTGCGGCAACCGATGCAGTTCAGGCGGAAGAAGCAACCGTAGTGGAACCGGCAGCAGAAGCCCCTGTTGCTGAGCAGGCCGCCGCCGAAGATTCGGAGACGCAGTCTGCGTAAAAAAGCCGTGCCATATTTCATCACGGAGAACAGATAGCAAATGACAAAAGCCGATCTGGTTGAGAGAGTTGCCCGCGAAGCGGACATGACCAAAAAGGATGCCGAGCAGCTTGTCGAGATAATCTTCGACAGCATCACGCATTCGCTGAATAAGGGTGAAAAGATCGAGCTTCGCGGATTTGGCAGTTTTCGTGTTCGCGAACGCAACTCGCGCAAGGGCCGAAATCCCAAGACCGGTGATCCTGTCGAGATACCGGCAAAGCGTGTTGCCTATTTCAAGCCCGGCAAGGAACTCAAGGAGCTGATCAACAACGCTTAGGAGCCGCCATGGATGTCCTTTGGAGCCCTTGGCGCTACGACTACATCACAAAAGCCTCAGCTTCATCAGCGAAGTGCGCTTTTTGCGGGATACTTCAGAACTCGGCTACTGACGAGGATAATTTTATCCTCCACAGGGCCGAGTTCAACTTTGTGGTACTCAATATCTATCCTTACACATCAGGCCATCTGATGGTCGTCCCCTTCGATCACACCGCATCACCTGTTGCCGCCTCAAAAGCTTCGACCGACGAAATGATGGATCTTGTGCGGCGTTCCGCAGAGGCCATCGCACAGACCTACGACCCTGACGGAATGAATATCGGCATGAATCTTGGTAAAGCCGCCGGAGCAGGTGTCGCAGAACATTACCATATGCATGTTCTGCCGAGATGGACGGGAGATGTCAATTTCATGACAGCTATCGGCCAGACGCGCAACCTTCCTGAAAGCCTGCCGGACACTTATCGCAGGCTCGCACCTCTTTTCTAGAAATCGTCTTCAAAAGGCTTTGCCGGACAAAAGAAATATGCAAGACCGAGATTGACTACGACCAGCGCCGTCATTGCAATGGGCGGAAAGAAAGTAAAGAACACAAAAACGATCAAACAAACCCCAAAGATCGCAAGCTGAATGGCGATGAGCGGCCGCATAAGCGATTCACCCAGATGCCTCAACAGCAAATAACCAAGCATTGAACCGCCGGACAAACAAAGCAGCGGAAAGCAGAAACTAAAGGCTCGGAACAGGTCCCATAAACTCGGCGAAAAGCCAAGCCCAAGATCCGAACGATATGTGGTCATGAGCGTATAGAGCTGAAGCTCTGATTCATTGCTAAGTTCCGGCACGATAAAAAAACTTATCGAGTGGAGCACGGCAGCAAGGAACATAAACAGGATCGCCGCCGTTAGCCAGAATGTGTAACGTGTAAGCATAATGGCTATTTTGCCGATCTTGCATCGGCCAAGCCGGGTTCGACAGAACGATCGATCGCCTCATCTTCGATCTCACCGCCGGGACTTACGGGAATATCTTTCGGGTCGATGAATTGTACGCCGCCCACAACCTTTACTTCTGCTGACGATAGTTTGTACTGCCCGGACGTCGGCGGCACGTAGCCCGGATAATCGACACGCGAGTGATAAATAGCTATCAGCGAGCGGATCATGGACTCGCGTATCTGTGTCAATTCCCTCAGTGTGAGGTCGCACTCGCCAAGCTGATCGTCGCCTAAGATCGAATCGACTATTTTGGTAACGATAAAGCGGATATTCTCCGGTGTGGGCTCTGCAAGCGAGCGTGCACCGGCTTCGCACGAATCCGCGATCATCATTATCGCAGCCTCTTTGAACTGCGGCTTCGGCCCAGGATATCTGAAATCGCTTTCTGATATCTCCTCGTCAGGCCGAGCGGAATCCTGAGCCCTGCGAAGAAAATAGTGCAGCGTGCGTGTGCCGTGATGCTGCGGAATAAAGTCAACGATCCGCTGCGGCAGGCCCATTTCACGGCCAAGTTTTGTGCCGTAGGTTACGTGGCTGATGATGATCTTTGCACTCTGCAGTGGCTTTAGCTTGTCGTGCGGATTGCGGCCGTGTTGATTTTCGACAAAATGTTCCGGTGCCGCGATCTTGCCGATATCGTGATAAAGAGCACCTATCCGTGCGAGCAGGCCGTTGGCTCCGACGACGCGACAGGCCTCTTCGGCAAGTTGTCCGACGGCGTGCGAATGCTGATTGGTTCCCGGAGCACGCAACGCAAGCTGCCCGAGTATCGGCAGATCGGCATTCGAAAGCTCCAGCAGTTTTACGTCCGTCAGGATACCGAAAAAGTTCTCGCAGATAGGCAGCAGGACGGACGTGATCGCCGCCGTCGTTATACCGCTCGCGAGCGAGCAGGCGACCGCAAGGAGCACCGTATTCAGAATGAACGGCTGTTGTGAATACGCTATCAATGCCAATGCGAGCGGCACGCATGCCGTACCGACAAGTGCACCTGCCATTGTAACGGTCTGGCGGTTTCGGTAGCGCCCGATGCCGTAAACCGCGACCGCGGATGTGAGGGCCGCTACAAGCGCGAACTCAAAACTTCGCGGTGCCATAAAGCCCGTTATGAGAGCGTTCAGAAGGCCTACGAATAGGGCGGTCGGCCTGTCGGCAAGCAGCGTCATCATCAAGCTGCCGGAGGCGAAAGGTATTGCAAGCGCCCAGAGTGTCGGGTCGTTATACGGAGGCTGCACGTTCTGGTCGGCGGTGAATTCCGCGAGCCTGAACAGCACCGCGACAACGCCTGTCTGCACCACGACAATGAAGCCGATAAGCGCGAACGTCTTTCTGGGTGAAAGCGCAAGCCGCGGCACCACACCGCGATGCTGAACGAATTTCCAAGCCGCCCAGAAAAGTCCGATCACCAAAAGCAGGATGCCGAGAAAACGTCCGAGCTGGCGTGTCGAGGCTCCGTAGTTCTGAACCGCGGCAATGTTCGAAAGCATTTCTGCCGTAACGATATCGCCTTGGTTAGCCACTTTCTGACTGCGTTTCAGCACGACCGCAGCGGGCTTGATATTCTGTGCCGCCGTCTCTCTGGCGTTTTCGGTCGCGACGCTGTCATAAGAGATGCTCGGCTCGATCATTATCGATGTAGCTGTGTAGAATGCCTCAGCTTCCTTCTCGGAAAGGCTCTTGATCGCCTCAATTCTCGTCCTAAGCTTATCGCGAGCGGCAGAGAGAGCCGTCCACGTGCTTTCCGGCATTGCAACATTCGATTGAAGATTCGGCTTGGAGCGGTCAAAAACAAAGACCTGGTTCTTAAAGTACTGCCGGTCAGAATCATCATAGATGTAGCCGGTCGAACTCTCTCTTAATGCACTCTGCACCGCATCAATTTCATTCCGGCTGAATTGCCGCGACAGCAGTACGCGTGCGGTCTCAGCGCCGCCCGCACCGTCCCACTTCACCTGCGATCTTGCCTCAGTGCCCGCACTTTTTTCCGATGTGTCGCGTAAACGCTGAAGCTTTTCCCACGTCGAAACAAAGCCTTGAACCGTAGCTTCTGATTTATTCGATTCGTACCTGAAGATCGGTTTTACGGCGGTTTGAGCCTCTGCACGCAGCCGTTCCGTCGCAGCCGCATCCGTGTAGTTAATATCGGCAGGCGAGATCACCGTTTGCCGCACGATATCGCCGACCTTGTAAGGAGGTTCCGGTGCTGCCCGCCAAAGCGGATTGTGAACGAGCAGTGTCGTGATCAGACAAAAAAGCGCAAAACCGACATAGAAGATCTGCGTGTCAGACAGCATCGTTAGCGGTTTTGACACGACATCATATGACCGCCGAAGCAGCTTCTCAGCCGGTGATCTCATTTTCTCGATGCGCTTTTTCATTGAGCAGTGGCCGCAGCCGACGTGTTCGCTGTCTCGTCCGAAATGTACGATGGCCTTTCAACCTTTAACAGTGAGGCGGCTGCATCGACCAGCGGCCTTAGGCTTTCACGGCGGATAGCTGAAATTGCCACGCATGCCGCGCTGCTGTCAAGCACGATCTGCCGCCTTAGAACCTCAACCTCATCATCAGACAGCAGATCCGACTTGTTCAAAACGATCAGTTGAGCGATATCGCCAAAATGCAGGTCGCTGATGATCTTATTAACCGATGCGATCTGCTGCATCACACGCGGATTTGATGCATCGACCACATGGATGAGCAGGTCGCTGTCGGCGATCTCTTCGAGTGTCGCACGGAATGCAGAGACGAGTGCGTCCGGAAGGTCGCGGATAAAGCCGACCGTATCGTTGATGATAACCTCTTGGTCATACGGCAGTCGAAGACGCCGTGATGTCGGATCAAGCGTGGCGAACATCTTCTTCTCGGCATGAACGTTCGATCGCGTGAGGGTGTTCAGAAGCGTTGATTTGCCTGCGTTAGTGTAACCGACCAGCGAGATCAGCGGCAGATGTTTCTGCACGCGGTTCTTTCGCCGCTCGTTCCTCTGCCTGCCGAGGGCATCGACCTGCCGTTCGAGCTGAGCGATGCGGTCACGAACCCGGCGGCGGTCGGTCTCGAGCTTCGTTTCGCCGGGGCCTCTTCCGCCAATGCCGCCCGCAAGACGCGAGAATGCTGAATTCTGACCGATGACAAGGCGGGGCAGAAGGTATTTGAGCTGGGCAAGTTCGACCTGCAGCTTACCTTCCCTGCTCTGTGCCCTCTGGGCAAATATGTCGAGGATCAATTGCGGCCTGTCTATCACTTTCAACTCGGTTGCTTCGCTCAATACGCGTACCTGTGCCGGCGACAATTCGGAGTCGAAAATAAGCAAGTCGGCCCCGAGCCGCATCGAGCGTATCAATATCTCATCCAACTTACCCTTTCCCAAAACGGTCTTTGCATCTATTTGCGGCCGCTTTTGGATGACCGTATCAAGGATAACGACATTAGCAGATCCGGCAAGCTCCTTGAGTTCATTAAGCGACTCGATCTCGGCCTCGATGTCGCCCGTTGTTACGCCGATCAAGATCGCGCGGTCGCGGCCCGCCTGCCGCTTTGGAGCAGCGAGGCGAACCCGAGCCATTTCGTCCTCGAGGGAATTGATAAGCTCCGTAAAGTTAGTATTCAGTTGTGCGGGATGTTCCGGTTCAAGGAACTCGTACGGAAGCGCGTCTTGCTCGGATTCGAGCCGTGCCGCGTTGGTCGGAACGAGATGCGCCGAATAGACCGGCCCCGGCAGTCCGTCCTTGCGGTTCACCTGTATAGCCGACATCAGGTCGAGCCTCAGCAGAGCAAGGTCGGTCAGATCATCTTGTGTAAGCTTTTCGCCAAGCAGATGCGTGTGTACGCATCTGAGTCCGCGAAATCTCCCTTCTGACACACGGGCGCGCCCGAAGTCCGGCAACTCGATCTGCTTCGCGGTGCCGACCATCACGTATTCGACTTGCCCCTTGCGGTTGAGCAGCACGCCTATCTGCCGCCCTGTTTCGTTTGAAAGCTCGGTCATCTGTCGAGCCAACTCCGGCGAGACGATCGAATCCGGAGCAACGCGGCGGGTGCCGAGCTTTTCGATGCGGCGAAGCTGATCGTGTTTCAAACCGCGTGTGAAACCGTGTATCGTACTAATAAATCCGCCTCCGTCAGATAACCTCAATTATAGCAGAAACAGGCGTTTCCGAGTTCGAAATTCTGCTGTGGTAAAATCACTGTGACCATGAGTGATAATGATATCGGCCTGCCGAAAGCGAAACTAGCATACACGATCATCCAGGACCTGCTTCAGGGACATGAAGCCCTGAGCGGCCTGCTCGTCGTGATGTCACACGCCTTGGATGAAGAAGTGCTGAAAGCGCTGACAACCACATCCGAATGGGAAACGTATCTCGCCTCTAAGCGACAGATGGAGGTCACGAACACTCAGATCGAAGAATTCGTAAGCGAACTCAAGCGTCTCGAAGCGGCCACGGCAGGTGACGCCAAGGCGTAGGAGGCCTCAAATGTACGATCTTGTGATAATCGGTGCGGGGCCCGCCGGCATCATGGCCGCTTATCAAGCAAAGCAAGCCGGCCTTCGTTATGTGGTTCTGGAAAAAGGACTTATCGGCAACACTATCTATAATTACCCGGTCGGGCTTACGGTATTTTCGACTATCGACGAGCTTGAGTTCTTTCCGCGAACGCTGATGCCCGCCCGCGAAAAACCTACACGCGAGGAGTTGCTCTCCTACTACGTTCGTTTCGTACTTGATAACGAACTTGAGATTCGAACCGAGGAGGCAGTACAAAGCGTTACGGAATGCACTCCATTCCGCATAACTACCGATAAGGGTGAATATTCTGCACACAACGTCCTCTTTGCCATCGGAGCAATGGATCATCCGCGAAGGCTGGGCGTCCCGGGCGAAGAGCTGCCGAAGGTGCACGATCATTTTCGGGAAACTTATCCGTGGGTTCGAAAAAAGGCTTTGGTCGTCGGCGGAGGCAACAGCGCGGGCGAGGCGGCCCTGTTCCTGGCCCAAGAAGGCGCCGATACGACGTTGGCCGTCTTTCGCGATGATTGGCAGAATACGGATCCGAAGCAAGGCTGTATCAAGTATTGGGTCAAACAGCCGCTCGAGGCCGAACTCGAACGCCGCTGCCTCAACCTTTTCTTTTTAGGCCGCGTGATCGAGATACGTGAGAATGAAGTGACCTTGGAGGATGAGCACGGAGTAGCCGTTACATTGCCGAATGACGTCGTTTTCGTCCTGATAGGCTCTGACGCCGATATGACAATGCTAAAGGGCCTGGGGGTTACGACAAAGCTTGGGAAATACGGCGAAACGCCGATCTACGATCCGGAAACATTCGAAACGTGCGTTCCGGGCATTTATGTTGCAGGCCATTTTACCGAGCAACGGCACATCAAAGGTGCGATCGACGCCGCACGAACACTTGTTCCAAAGATCGCCGCAAAAAGATGATCCGTACGCTTGGCGCTTGTTTGCGATCACGCGCTCGGCATTATGTACGTTACGACCGCGATGTAGTGCAGGATACTGCCAAAGAGAACGAACACATGAAAGATGGCGTGATGATGCCGGATCGCCTTCCAGCCGAAAAATATCATTCCGAGTGTATAGCTGACACCGCCGGCGACCACAAGCCCAAGCGCGAACGGACCCAGAACATCGTATAAAGGCTTTGCTGCTAGAATGCCGATCCAGCCCATCGCAAGATAAAGCACGATGCTCAGTGCGACCAAACGTCCGCGAAACGCTATCTTCAGTGCGATCCCGATAACCGCCAATGACCATACCAAAGCAAGCATTCCCGGACCGATGCCTTCACGCAGAACCGTCAGCAGGAACGGCGTATATGAACCCGCTATCAGCAGATAGATCGAGCAATGATCGGCCAACTGGAGCAGCTTCTTTCGACGCGGCGTGATAACGGTGTGATAAAAGGTTGAAGCGCCGTAGAGTGTAATGAGCGAGACGCCGTAAACGACCGCGGCGGCCGTATGCCACGCGTCACCGCCCGGCAACGCAAGTATCATCAGGGCGATGAAACCGCCGATACTCAGGATCAGCCCGAACCCGTGTGTAACGGTATTCGCGACCTCTTCTACGGACATTTCATTAACGTGCGCTTTTATCATTTACATTGCGGCAGATCCAAAATTCGTATCGGTCGTCGCACGCTCACGTCTTGCCACGCCTTCTTCGTAGGCGGCGTCCTCGACCCTGGCAGCGACCGCTTCGCCAACGCGGCGGTCGAATACCGAAGGAATTATGTAATCAGGATGAAGCTCCTCAGGCTGAATGATGTCTGCGATGGCGTTCGCCGCTGCGATCTTCATCGATTCGGTGATGCGCGACGCCCGGCAGTTCAACGCACCGCGAAAGATACCGGGAAAACACAGCACGTTGTTGATCTGGTTGGGATAATCCGAACGGCCCGTTGCCATTACGGCAACGTGGCCTTCTGCATCCTCGGGCATGATCTCAGGTACGGGATTGGCCATCGCGAACACGATCGGATCTTTTGCCATTGAGTCGATGTCATCTGTCGTCAGCAGGCCGGGTGCCGACAGTCCGAAAAACACATCCGCACCTTTGAGGACATCGTGAATAGAACCTTGTTCGCGATCCGGATTGGTATTCTTTGCGTACCATTCCTTGACCCAGTTCATATTCTCCTGGCGGCCCTCGAAAATCGCTCCCGTCGTATCGCATCCTACGATGTTCTTGACACCGGCGGCCATTACGATCCGCGTACAAGCAACGCCTGCGGCCCCGATGCCGTTGACGACCAGCTTGACTTCGTCCATCCTCTTGCCGACGATCTTCAGCGCGTTGATCAGTGCTGCAAGCACAACAACCGCAGTGCCGTGCTGGTCGTCATGAAATACCGGTATGTCGAGCTCTTCCTTCAAACGCTGTTCGATCTCAAAGCAGCGCGGCGCCGAGATGTCTTCAAGATTGATACCGCCGAACGCAACCGATATGTTCTTAACGGTTTGGACGATCTCGTGCGGATCTTTTGTGTTCAAGCAGATCGGGAACGCATCGACACCACCGAATTCCTTAAAAAGTTGACACTTGCCTTCCATCACCGGCATTGCCGCGGCCGGCCCGATATCGCCGAGGCCGAGGACGGCAGTTCCGTCCGAGATAACGGCGACCGTATTCTTCTTGATAGTAAGGTTGTAGGCCTTTTCCGGGTCCTTATGTATCGCTTCGCAAACACGCGCAACGCCCGGCGTGTACGCCATTGAGAGATCACTCCGCGTCTTTAGCGGCATCTTCGACGCTATCTCGATCTTACCGCCGAGATGCATCAGGAAGGTGCGGTCGGAAACATTGACGACCTCGACACCGTCAATGTTCTCAACTGCCTCGATGATCTCTTTGTCGTGCGTTTCGCTGGCGGCATTGACCGTAATATCGCGAACAAAAAAATCCTTGCCGACGCTGACGATATCGATGCCTTCGATGTCGCCGCCGGCATGGCCGATCGCCGTGGTGATCTCGCCGAGCTTGCCCGGCTTATTATGTATCTTTACGCGGAGTGTAAGGCTGTAGCTCGCATTTGGTGTTGAAATATTGGACATAATACGCGGAAATCGTTGCCGCATCGGAGCCTAAAGCTCAAAAGATAAAGTATGCAGAAATTCTAAAATGCGGGCAACCGGACAAAGGGCAGTTCGGTAACGACGGCGCTCGCATCAGCGGCCTTTAGCTCCGTTCCGGAGGCCAAGAAATCGTATCTAACATAACCCAACGCAATTGCTTTGCCGAGCTTGGGTGAAAAGGTTACAGAGGTAATGCGGCCCGCGGCCTTCCCTTCCGCAGTGGTCAGTTCGGTTCCGGCATCAACGTTGCCCGACAGTAGAAGGCCGCTAAGACGTTTCGCGATATGGCCGCGAAAGTAAATGCGCGCAATGATCTCTTGGCCGATATAGCAGCCCTTGTTGTAGGAGATCAGGCCGTCGAGGCCAAGCTCCGGCACGACCGTCGATTCATCCATATCGATCCCATAGATCGGAACACTCGACTCGATCCGAAGCGTTTCGTACGTTTCCGCATCGAGTTCGATCGCATTGCCGCCGCGCCGAGCCGATCCTGCGGGAATAAATGAACCTGCAGGCAGCGGCGAAACATTCAGCGTGATCGAATTCCCGGCTGTGTCGTACCGGCCGAAAATATCTGCATAGCGATACTGCGAGGACAGATCCTCGACGAAAAAATCGCCGGCGTAGGTAAATCTAAAAAGGTTTTGAAAAAGCTTTTCCCGTGTGGACTCTTCGGTTTCAATGAGAAATCGGTCGCCTTGCCGCATAACGCGAACAAGGGCAAGCAAGCGCCCTTGAGCATTTGGAAATGCTGCAAGCATCGCGTTGCCGTCGTCGAGCGTTTTCATATCGCCGGTCATCATTCCGTCAAGAAATTTGACCGCCTCTTTGCCCCAAACCGCTGTAAGCCCGCGGCTTTGTTCAAAATATGCGCTGCCGCCGCTGCACACATGATCGTAGGTATCTCTATTCATGATCTCGAAATGGAATTCCGCATACTCGCTTCTGCCGGCTGCCCGTATTTGCCGTTCGCGATCGCCGGCGGGTTGCCCCAACCGGTATTCGGTTTGTTACAATGATAACAAATGAGCACAGTTACAAAAGAAGCGGTTCTTGGCGTTCTGACGAAGATCATTGACCCTGACCTTCATAAGGACATAGTTACGTTGGGATTTGTTAGAGACCTTAAGGTCGACGGCGGTGATGTTTCATTCACGATCATGCTTACAACGCCTGCCTGTCCGGTCAAGGAGGAAATGGAAGGAAAAGCCCGTGAACTCGTCGGCGGGCTTGACGGTGTTGCGAAGGTTGACGTGCATATGGATGCCGAGGTACCGAAGGGTCGCGGCATCGCAAATGATGTAACGATGGACGGCGTCAAGAACATCATTGCAGTGTCGAGCGGCAAGGGCGGCGTCGGCAAATCGACCGTCGCGGTGAATCTCGCTGTCGGGCTTGCGATGGACGGCGCAAAGGTCGGCCTTATGGATGCCGACGTTTACGGGCCGAATGTGCCGCTCATGCTTGGCACCGGACATGACCAGCCCCGGGTCATTGACGGCCGGCTTAAGCCAATTGAGAAATACGGCGTCAAAATGATCTCAATGGCAGTACTCGTCCCGCCCGATAAGCCGATGATCCTCCGCGGCCCGATGCTGCACGGGATCGTACGCCAATTCTTAAGCGATGTTGACTGGGGCGACCTCGACTATATGATCGTCGATATGCCGCCGGGAACGGGCGATGTTCAATTATCGCTGTCGCAGCTCGTGCCGGTGCAGGGTGCCGTGCTTGTAACAACACCTCAGGAAGCTTCGCTTGCGGATGTGCGGCGTGCCGTAAAGATGTTCGAGCAGGTGAACGTCCCTGTCCTCGGCGTGATCGAGAATATGTCGTATTTTATCGCACCGGATACCGGAGCCCGCTATAACATCTTCGGTGAAGGAGGCGGACAAAAACTCGCCGATGAGTACGGCCTGAACCTTTTGGGCGAAGTGCCGCTCGGTATGCAGGTTCGTGAGAACGGCGACAGGGGAATTCCGGTCGTTGTAGGCGCACCCGGCTCAGAGCAGGCGGAGGCCTTTATGAAAGTCGCCGAAGAGGTTGCGCGGTATGCGTCGATCGAGGCCATGAAGCCCGATCTGGCCATCGTCTCAAAGGCGAGTCAAAGCTAAACGGTTGAACCGCCGCAAGGATGCGGCACTTCTGCTCCGTCAATATTTGACCTTGAATTTTGCGGAGTTCGTTTCTATAATTTACATTCTTGTAAAGATTCGAGGTTAAGGATCTTTTAAGAACCAAAAGGAGAGTATCAAATATGTCAGCAGTTGCATCACCATCGGTCGAGTTAAATGTCACGGAAGCCGCCGCATCCGAGATCCAAAAGTTCCTGCAGGAAGAGGACGATCTTCCCGAAACAGCGGGTTTGCGTGTACGTGTGGTCCCGGGAGGCTGTTCGGGTTTCCAATACAGCCTGAATGTTGAGGAAGAACCTCGCGAGGGTGATGTTACGATCCGGCAGAGCGGTATCAACCTTTTCGTTGATATGTTCTCGGCACAGTATCTCAACGGCATCACTATCGATTACACATCGAACGTTATGGGTGCCGGCTTTACATTCGACAACCCGAACGCGTCGGGCGGCTGCGGATGCGGTACGTCCTTCTCGGCCTAACACATTTTTTAGGCGTCCTTATAGCTGAAGATCGGCTGTGCTTTGCCGCACGGCCTTTTTTCTTTGGAATTTATCCCTAATCACTACTATCTATGTCTATTCAAAAGGACAACTGAAGGAATACGCGGCGGAGTAGCGGGGCGGCAATGCCGCCCGGCGGCTTTTCGCGGCAAACTCAACAGCGGGAATATTTCGTAATTCAGAATTTGCAATATTATCCAAAAACTTGGATAATTTCTCACAGGTCAGAAAAACGGGCGTTTTCAAGCTCGTAAAATTAAAAGAAACAGATCAAGCAATAGTTCGGGAACCGTTAACGGATTCGCTATTTTTATAAACTAGGTGAGCTTTTCACCGTCCCCGACCAAGAGCCCTCCCATTGATCGCCAGAAAGGAGACATTCATTTGACTGAAATCAAGAAGATCTTTGCCGTTTCGTTATTTGCGGCAGGCTTGGCACTCGGCTCGTCAGCAGCAGTTAATGCACAAGGGCGTGACCGCATCGTAAAACCGACATCGAGCCAACCCATAAATGCACCGCAGAGTTCGCAGCCGACGGTCGTTACGACAACATCGTCGCGACCCATCCTTACGAACGACGTTCGTGTCGTTCGCAACGCCGATCCTGCATGGGAACCAAAGATCGAAAGAACCGCTTCCACGTCTGCCGCAAATGTCGGCACAATGGCTGCCGCAGGCCGCACCGCATACGGAGCAACCGCGAGCATCCGCCTCGATAACGCGATAAAGAGCCGCTACGGAAAGCCGTACCGTTATGGCTCGACCGGCCCGAACACATACGACTGCTCAGGTTTTGTTTGGAGTGCTTTTCAGGAAGCGGGTATCAATTTCACACGTGCAAGCGCCCGCAGCCTCTGGGCGCAATCCGTACCCGTTTACGGCGATGAGCGATTCAAGTTCGGCACGCTTGTCTTCTTGAACGGCCTTGGCCACATGGGCATAGTCGCGGATGAGAACGGCTTCTATCACGCTTCGTCAAGCAAAGGTATTACGTATTCGCCGTTCAAAGGCTATTGGGAAAGCCGCATCGTTGGTTTCCGCAAACTCGTCCCGGAGGCGAACGCAGCCATCGATCTCGGCCGGTAAAAATAGACGGACATCGGCACAAAGTTCAGCCCGACGTTTCAATGGAACGTCGGGCTTCTTACTTTTCAAGAGATCTAACCGATAAATCCCGGCTTTGTGTGCGGTTCCATAACTTCGGTGATCAGCGCGATCTTGTCGATCGCGATGTAGGCTACCTTCTCGTCATCGTCGCGCAGATAGAGCACGCCCTTGCTCACATCAATAACGCTGCCGCGGAACGCTGCGTTGGTCCCGCATGAAGCATCAACCTTCTTACCCATCAAACTTTTCAGAAGCTCTTCCATATCAATCTATTCCGCGCATCGCCGCAATTCTGCCAGCCGTTGCCCATCGACTCCTTTGCCTTTCCGAAACAGAACCTTTGCCGGTCGCCGACTGTCTGTCCGAGTAAGCCAGCGCCGCCGTGATCACGGCAATATCTTTTTCCTCCCTTTCTGCACCACGTTCCTTGCGTCGTTCGTTAAAGGCTGCGATGAAGCCCGTATCGAGGTTACCGGCGATAAATACCTCGTCATTCATAACCTCGCGAAAGAACGGGAGTGTCGTCTTGATGCCGCTGACCTGATATTCTGCCAACGCGCGCCGCATCCTGTCGATCGCCTCCGCCCTGTCGCGTCCGTGAACGGCGAATTTCGAGATCATCGGATCGTAATGTATCGAGACCTCGGCGCCTTCGTAGATACCGCCGTCATCACGAACTCCCGGCCCCTGAGGCAGGCGGAGCCGCGTGATACGCCCCGGCGACGGAAGAAAGTTCAGTTCCGGGTCTTCTGCATATACGCGGCATTCGATCGCATGGCCCGTGAGAACGACATCCTCCTGCGTGAATGACAGTTCCAACCCGGCCGCGACATTTATTTGTTCGCGAACAAGGTCAATGCCGGTAACAAGCTCGGTAACGGGATGTTCGACCTGCAAGCGCGTGTTCATCTCAAGAAAGTAGAATGAACGATCGACATCCGAGACGAGAAATTCGACAGTACCGGCACCGACGTAACCGACCGCCGCTGCTACCTTTACCGCGCAGGCTCCCATTTCCGCACGAAGTTTTGGGTCATCTATCGGCGAAGGAGCCTCTTCGATCACCTTTTGATGCCGCCGCTGGATCGAACATTCACGCTCGCACAAGTGCACATGCTTGCCGTGTGTGTCGGAGAAAACCTGTATTTCGATGTGCCGCGGCCTCTGAATGGCCTTCTCGATATAAACAGCGTCATCGCCAAAACTCGCGAGTGCTTCGGAACGTGAATTCTCAAACGCGGAATGCAGTTCACTCTCGTCCGAAACAAGCCGCATCCCCTTGCCGCCTCCGCCTGCTGATGCCTTTAGCATCACAGGATAACCGAAACTTGCAGCTGTTTCTTTAGCTTCTTCGTACGAGTTCAACGGTTCGGTCGTACCCGGAACGACCGGTACGCCGGCCTCGATGGCGATCTTTCTGGCAGACATCTTGCCGCCCATGCTCTCCATCACTTCAGGCGGCGGCCCTATGAATGTCAGGCCTGCCGCGACCACCTCGCGGACAAACTCGGCATTTTCCGAGAGAAAACCATAACCGGGATGGATCGCCTCGGCTCCGCTTTGTTTTGCCGCCGCAATGATCTTTTCACCTCGCAGATAGCTTTCGCTCGATGCGGCAGGGCCGATGTTGTACGCCTCATCCGCCATTCGCACATGCAATGCATCCGCATCGGCTTCAGAATGAACGGCGACCGTCGCGATCTTCATCTCACGACACGCACGAATGATGCGACAGGCGATCTCACCGCGATTTGCAATTAGGATCTTGTTGAACATAAGCTGCCTACTCAACCACTGAATTATACTGATTGCGCGGTTCGAAGCGTATGCCGACCTTTGCTCCCGGCACGTAGGTCTCCGCGGCTTGCTGCTCGGGCGTCAAAATGTCAGATGATTCAAAGTCAACTCCGTTGAGCGTATAAACGAAAACGATCACGGTGCCTCCTTCCGCATTACTCTTGCAGTCAATTATTGTGCCTTCGGTTATGCGGCCCGTAGCCAGCAGATGCCGGCGACGCTCGGCCGGATCGACCGTATTCTTTCGTTTAAGTTTGGCGAACAACCCCATACCTGTCATCTAGTCGTCCAGTTCAAGCGGCGGCTTGCCGTACCTCGCCCTTAGTCTATTTGCCGCTGCAAGCACGTTCGGCCGCCCGATTATTCGGGCCTCAAGAGGCCGCTTGCCCGGGAAATCAACCATTATAAGCCCGAGCAGGATCGTAAGAACACCTTGGCCGGGAACACCCGGCAGAGACAATATGATACCGATAATGATGAGAAGCACGCCGAAGATATTCTTCGCGGTCACAGCACCCCATTTGACGAGCCACGGCGTGCCGGGCAGAAAGTCGCGTTCGTAGTGGCTTGAGAAGTAAGCCGCCGGGATCTTTACCATAACGACCCCGATCGCAGCAAAACTGATACCGAGCGAAACGAAAAATAACAGCACGGTAAGCCCGATGCTGCTCCATGTCACTCTCGACCATAGGTCGGCAAGCCATTCGATCATTCCGCCTCCAACCTGCGGAATTCCTTCCAAATAAAGTACATACGATGAATGAGCGTCCAAACCGAGCCGACCGCAAGAACCCAAAGCACCTGCGGCATCCTATTAGCCAAGAAGTGCGTCGAGTTCCAATCCCAAGTGGACAGCGCACCTATGATGAGCAAAACAACCCGCTCGGGCCGCTGCAGAAAACCAACATTCGCCTTTACGCCGAGCCCCTCACTCCTCGCAGTGGTGTAGCTCACCATTACCGAAGCGATCATACCGACGCCGGCAAGAAATACGTTAAGCAGAGAATGCTGCGGCGCGTTCCCCGCATAAAAGATCATAATGCCGAGAAATGCGACCATGTCCGACAGCCTGTCCAAAGTGGAATCAAGGAAGCTGCCGAATTTCGTTACACGCCCCGAAAGCCGCGCAACATTGCCGTCGAGCATGTCGAAAAGATTTGCAACAATAAGGACGATGCCGGCCCAAAAGAACTCGCCAAGCCCAAAGAGCACTCCGCAGCCGATGTTTATTGTTACACCGACGGTTGTCAGGATATTCGGCGAGATGCCTGCAGATGCGAGGGTCCGCACCATCGCATTGATGATGCGTGTCGCTCCGCGTCCGATCTCTGCTCCTAACATTAATTCGCCGGCCTAGCCTTTCTGATGGATCGTCGTAACGCGGGTGATCTCAAAACTGCGAAACCCCGTAACGGTTTTCACGCGGATCTCATCTCCCTCTTCCTTGCCCATCAATGCCGAACCAATGGGCGAAACTGTCGAGATCTTGCCGTTCTCCGGCGAACTCTCCTCGGAGGTTACAAGCTCGTAGGTGACCTTTTCTTCCTTTTGAAGGTCAAAAAGGACAACGACGGAGCCGTACGCTATCCGATCTTCGGGGATCTTTGAGATGTCGATCGATTCGACCTCCATAAGCCTCTGCTGGAGCAGGCTGATGCGTGCCTGCACCATTGATTGCCGCTCTTTTGCCGCTTTATATTCGGCGTTCTCGCTGAGGTCGCCGAACTCTCGCGCGTGCTGAATGACCTTGGGCAATTTATGATGAAGCTCATGCTCGAGTTCGCTGAGTTCCGATCGAAGTTTTTCTTTTACCTCTTCCATAACGCCTTATGCTGTTTGAGTGATCGATTCGAACTCCCTTCCGTCCGCAGTTCTGGACTCGTGCGGAGCACAGAAAGAGATGCCGATGTCGCGGGCCGTGCGGACAAGCTGACCGTCAACAGGTACCGTTTTTATATTTGCAATTGCCTCGGACAGAGGCACCGTAACGATCGAACTTGCATTTAGAGCAACCATCTTGCCGACCTCGCCGTTCGCCAACGCCCTGACGGCACAAGCCCCGAGATTCGTGCCCAATACCCTGTCAAAAGCATTCGGGCTGCCGCCGCGTTGCAGGTGGCCTAACACGACGCAGCGGGACTCTTTACCTGTCAGCTCTTCGATCCGGTTGCGTACATAAACGCCTACGCCGCCAAGGCGCATCGCATCACGGTCTTGGTACATCAGATCCTTGCCTTCTTCGAGTGCGCCTTCGGCAACTACTATGTTCGTAAAGCGCGAACCGCTCTCTTCGCGTTCATGCACCTTTCGGACGATCGATTCAAAGCTGTACGGTATCTCCGGTATCAGAATGATATCAGCACTGCCTGCAAGGCCCGCGTTGAGAGCGATCCAACCCGTGTTGCGGCCCATTACTTCGAGAACCATAATGCGGTCGTGCGAAGCGGCGGTCGTGTGCAGCCTGTCGAGAGCCTCGGTCGCAATATCGATCGCGGTCATAAAACCGAACGTCAGTTCGGTCGCGGCAAGATCGTTATCGATGGTTTTCGGAACACCGACGACCGGAAAGCCGCGTTGATGGAATTGCTCCGCAATAGCAAGCGTCCCTTCACCGCCGATGGCAACGAGAGCATCGATGCCAAGTATATCAAGATTTGCAAGAGCCTCAGAGATCGGCAGCTCAGTAAAATGCGGTTTGCCGTCGATCATTTTGACAAAGCTGCCGCGATTTCGTGTCCCCAATATAGTACCGCCTTTCGGCAGTAGCCCACTGACGCTTTTCGTCGTCAGATTTACTGTGTGCGTCTGGCCGAGTATGCCTTCAAAGCTGTCCTCGATGCCGATACACTTCATTCCATATTCGCCAATTGCTGTACGGACGACCGCACGTATCGCCGCATTCAGGCCCGGAGCATCGCCGCCGCCCGTAAGTATCCCTATCTGCTTATACATAAAAACTCAAAAACCTATCGAATATTTTGCAGGAGAGCGAAACTTTGTACGAGCTTTGCCGCATCGGGCATGGATTGAACCGCCTTTACAACTTGCTGGTCGCCTTCAAGAAGTACCTGGATGCCGGCCTCATTCGAGCAGTTTGCCGTGGCTATCTCTTCGCGGAGCCGCATCTTTGCATATTCGGTTTGAGTACCGATATTATCTGCGGTCAGCCCAACCTCCTTATCGGCGGCCGCAAAGGAACGAAAAGCGTCATACAACTTGTCAGAGACAGCAAACTCGCCGGGTGCAAGCGTCAGTCTGAAATTCTGCCTCTCGACCTTCATCGCTTCGAAACCCGCTACTTTTCCGCCGACAAGCTGCCGGACGAAAAGGAATGCGGCCTCATTTATCCGCGATTTTAATTGGCTGCCTGCGGCCGGCGGAGCAACGATGTCGGGCTCGATGCCTCTGCCGCCATATAGCACGCGTCCGTCCGGCATAGTTACCGGCACACCGACTGGTTTTGGCGGCGCATCAACCGCATCTTCGTCATGCGAGTAATAATCGTAGATCGAGCCGTTGGAATAGTCGCGCTGTAGCGAGCGCCCGTACGGCGTGTAATATCTCGCGGTCGTAAGCGTCATCCCGGTGCCGTACGGAAGCCGGAACACACGCTGAACAAGCCCCTTGCCAAAGCTGTCCGTGCCGACGATCAAGCCTCGACCGTAGTCCTGCATCGCACCCGCGACGATCTCGGACGCCGAAGCCGAACCGCCGTTTATCAACAGGACAAGCGGGAAATTCTCGACCGTGCCGCCGGTCGTCCGCAGTTCGCGCACCGCATCCGAGCGCGATGATTTCACTGAAACCACTGTCTTGCCTGCCGGAATGAAATCGCTGACGATCTCGATCGCCTGTTCTAATATTCCGCCGGGATTGCCGCGAAGATCCAGCAGAAGGCCCTTCATTCCCTGCTTCTTCAATTCGGCGATAGCCGACGCGACCTCTGCCGCGGATGTCTGCTGAAAACCGCCCGTAAACCCGATGTAACCGATATTATTCGGCAGCATGAATGAGTTGCGAACCGAAGGAAGAGGCACTCCGCCGCGAACTATTTCAAAGGCTAGCGGCTGCTGGCTGCCTACGCGTTCGACAGAAACTTTTACTGTCGTGCCGCGCTCACCGCGTACATTCTTTGACAATTCGCTCGCGGTCCAGTCGGTCGCGTCCTTGCCGTCAACGGTCAGAAAGCGATCGCCGTAATGAAGCCCTGCCTTCTCCGCAGGCGTACCGGGAACGATCGACTGTACGTATACACCGTTATGGTGCTGCATTATCGAGACACCGATGCCGTAGAACTGCGACGACTGCTCCTCATCCATCTTCTTAAGTGCCGCTCGGTCAAAGAACGACGAATGCGGATCGAGTGTCCACAGCGTACTCTGCATCGAACTGTCGGTCATTTGCTGGCGATCTATCTTGCCCGCATAATTCGCATCGATCACATCGAGAGCCTCGCCATAGTCTCTAAGGATCTGCTCGCGCGTCACGCCGCTGTCCGATGCCTTCGCCGGCAGACGGCCGCCAAGCCCTCCGACAAGTGCTCCTACGGTGACTAAGATCAACGCAATGATCGGGATACGCCTTTCCATACGATACGCCGCTCGAAACCTAAATTGTAACACAACAGCTCTTTGCAGCCGTGCCGGCGGTCGATCCCATTTGATAATTTACATTTTGGCTGTAAGCCTCTAGTATAAACCGTTCATAGGATGAGCTTTGACCTGTCGATAGTTGTGCCTGCATTTGACGAGGAACTTCGCCTCGCTTCATCGGTTACTGCGATCCTCGAACACATTAACGAACAAAAGATCAATGCCGAGTTGATCGTCGTTGATGACGGCTCCGGCGACAGAACGGCAGATGTCGCACGGACGGCCGCAGCCGCGTTTCCGAATATCGCAACCAACGTGATCCGATATGAAAAGAACCGAGGCAAGGGCTTTGCGGTACGCACGGGCCTGCTTGCGGCAAGTGCAGACCTCGCTCTATTTAGCGACGCAGACCTTTCAACACCGATCGAAGAGATGGACAAGCTGATCGACCCGATACGCAGCGGCAAATGCGACGTTGCATTCGGTTCAAGAGCCATCGACCGCAGGCTTATCGGGACGCATCAGCCGTGGCGGCGCGAGCAAGGCGGCCGCGTAATGAATTTTGTGATTCGAAAGATGTCAGGCCTTGCATTTTCCGACACGCAGTGCGGGTTTAAGGCGTTCAATATGAACAAGTTCCGGCCGCTGCTCGGCTTGATGACGATCGACAGGTTCGGCTTTGATGTAGAATTCTTGTTCGTCGCGAAATATCACGGACTTCGGCTCGCAGAGATCCCGGTACGTTGGAATGATGTTGAAGGCTCAAAAGTTTCCGTATTCCGCGACACCCGACGAATGTTCTCGGAACTTTCGCTCATACGACGCAATGCCAAGAACGGAGCTTACGACCTAGCGGATTAAAGCGCTTTTTGTAACGACCTCCGCGACGCGTTAATATCAGATCATGACCGCACGATTGAATGTAAATATTGATCATGTTGCAACGGTCCGAGAAGCTCGGAAGACGATCGAACCGAGCGTACTCGAAGCTGCGGCCATTTGCGAAAAAGCGGGCGCACACGGCATAACGGTGCATCTTCGCGGTGACAGGCGGCATATCCAAGATCGTGATATCGAGGAGCTTCGCTGTTCCGTAACCACTTACCTGAACTTGGAAATGGCCGCAACGGACGAAATGCTTTCGATCGCAACCACGCTCAAGCCCGACGCAGTTTCACTGGTACCGGAATCGCCGAACGAGGTTACGACCGAGGGCGGCCTCAACGTCCGATCGAATGCGGATACGATATCTGCCGCTTGCAGCATCCTAAAGCACGCAGGCATCCATGCGAGCATCTTTATCGATCCTGACACCGAACAGATCGATGCTGCACACGCGGCGGGAGCCGACCAGATCGAACTTTGCACCGCAGAATATGCGGAGTTGACGCTTGGCGAACGCTCCAATGCACCCGAATGGATGGCAAAGGCTGCGAGTGAAGTTGAACGACTTCGAAATGCGGCTGTCCACGCCGCTTCCAAAGGGCTTGTTGTCGCCGCCGGCCACGGCCTGACGACAATGAATGTGGGCCCGCTTGCCGCGATTTCCGAAATAACCGAATTCAACATCGGCCATCACATAATTTCCCGCTCGATATTCAAAGGCCTTGACGCCGCCGTACGCGAGATGCTCGCGGCGATCGGCTAAGCTTCTTCGGCCGCGATCTCATCCTTTCACAAACCTTCGCTGACGGTTTTGACAGGCCCGTCATCGCTTCAATATACTATTACAAATGAAAACGGCTTTCAATAAGGAAGCCTGATAGAGAGTTCGCGACATCAGGAACGATGTACGAAACGGTAAAGGTGCCGGCCTCAGCCCGCCAATACCGAACAGATATGACAGAAGTGTAATTCGAAACTGAAATCGGATGGATCTTACGAATACTGATCCGCCGGCTCATATTTGGACAAGGAGAACTTATGGAAAGGGTGTCAGAACTCTCTATCATTTTATTTACGATCGCCATATTATCACTCGCCGGCTTTGGCCAAAGCCGATCAATTACGGGAAAAGTGAACGACAGCAACGACGCCGCGATAGCGGGTGCGACCGTTGTCCTGCGTGACAAAAAAACAGGCCTCGAACGCGTAGTATCGACCGATAAGAACGGCGAATTCAGCTTTACTGTCACGGGAAGCGGCCCGTTCGAAGCCGTCGTCTCGGCTGACGGTTTCGGCCGCGTTCAAGCAGATATCGATGCAGGTACAAGGCCGGTTTTCACACTCGAACCGGCAGCGGTCTCAGCGGATGTTGTCGTCGTGTCGGGCTCGCGTCAGGAAGAATTGCGTGAGAGCCTCAGCACAAAGGTTGACGTACTCACTCGCCGCGATATCACAACGACAGGCTACGACTCGGCAGGCGAAGCGTTGCGTGAGGTTCCGGGCGTCATCACTCGACGCGGCTCAGAAACGTCGGGCGTCGCGGGCGAACAGGTGCAAGGCATCGATTCGCGGCAGGTGCTCGTGCTTCTTGACGGCCAACCCGTCGTTGGTGCGCGCGGGATCAAGGGCGGTGTCATCAATCTCGACCGTCAATCGACAGACCGCCTCGAAAGCATCGAGGTCGTCAAAGGCTCCGCGAGTGCTCTTTACGGTTCTGACGCGATCGGCGGCGTAATAAACCTGCGAACGCGCGAACAAACGACGCCGTTCACTGCCAACTTTTCGGCCGCGGCGGGCAGTTACGGCGTATTCGACGGCAAATCGAGCGTCGGTTTTTTGAAAAAGAAGCTAAGCGGCATCTTCAGCCTAGAACGCCATAAGAACAACGGCTTTGACTTCGATCCTTTGACCTTCCAGGCGGAAGGTGCGGGCTTTCACCGCTACGACAGCTACGGACGCTTGAAATACGCGTTCAATGAGCATTTCTCGCTGACCGCGTTCGCGAACAGCTACTGGAACTACGCAAAAGGCCGCGTTATCGGTGAACAAGGCACTCAGACGAACAACGTTAATGATGACTCGCAAAACTACGGATTGACTGCTGATTGGGCTGTCGACGGGCTGACGAACGTGCAGATACGCGGCTATTTCTCGCGCTACGACGAGATCACTCGCGGTGCGCTTTATCCGTCGAACACCGTCTTGCCTGACGGCAATCTTTTCGAGCGGTTCGGCAAGGTCGATGCGACGTTCACGCGTATCATCGGTGATCGAAACCTTTTACAGGCCGGCGTTGAATTTATGACGGATCGTTACAGCGGCCTCAACCGTCTGCGCAACGATGGTGCAAAGGCAAGCACGCGTGTCGCGTGGGCGCAGGACAAGATAAACATCACCGATCGTCTTACACTGACGGTCGGAGCCAGATTTGACAACCATTCGGCCTTTGGCAATGCGTTCTCGCCAAAGGCCGGCGTCAATTTCCGCGTGAATGATTCGATAAGTTTTCGAGCATCGTGGGGCAAAGGCTTTCGTGCACCGGACATCGGCCAGCTTTATTATCGATTCAGCAATCCCGCGGGCTTTTACCAGATCATCGGCAATCCGGGCCTCAGGCCCGAAACGGCGGGTTCGTGGCAGTTGGGCGGAGAATACAACGCACGCAGCCGCAACCTGCACATCGGCGTCAATCTTTTCCGCAACGACGTCCGCAACCTGATCAACTACAGTAATCTAGGCGTTGTAACGACGGGCAATGTAGATGCTGTGCTTGCTGCTAACGGTATTGATCCTGCACTCAAGCATTACCTGATCTACAACGTGATGCTCTTTTACTACAAGAACATTGCGAACGTTTACACGCAGGGTGTCGAATTCGACACCTCGTACAGGCTGCCGCACGGATTCTCCGTCTCGGCGGCGTACACCTATCTTGAAGCGTTCGACCGCAAGACGCATCGTTATCTGACGGGACGCAATCGGCATCACGGCTTTGTGAAGTTCGGGTACGACAACGCGCGTTACGGATTTGATGCGAACCTGCGCGGCTCGCTTTACAGCAAATGGATCGCATCGCGTGTCGAATCGACGAACGCGGAAACCATCGTGCCTGCGTTCCAACTGTGGGACCTTTACGCGGCGAAGCGTCTGCGAAAAGGTTTTGAGTTGTACGGAACCGTCGAGAACTTGTTCAATGACCGCGATCCGAACCGCGGCCAACCGACGCAGCAGCGGCTCGAGGTCGGCAGAACGTTCCGCGTCGGCATCCGTTGGACATACGACCGGAAACAATAGGCGCGGCAAAACTTCGTAGGAAGTGACCTCGCCTGAATGTTCCCCTCTTATTCGATGAATTGCCGCCGGCCTTAGCTGGTGGTTAACGGAAGTCGGAAACTCTTCGGCTTTAGCCCGGATCATTTCGGCTAAAGCCGAAGGTCATTCTGACATTCTTACCCACGCACTAAAGTGCGTGGCAATTCAAAAAAAATTAAGGTTGTATTTTTCAATACAGCACTCTGGAGGTTTCAAAGTCTCTACGTAGAACGATCGCTAGGCAAGAAATTCGGCTCGAATAATTTGATTTGTCGTTAAAAACGTTTGTGGTACTATCTACCCATTTAAAATGGATAAAACGGACGATATTTATCAAATTCTCGAATTACTGTCTTACGTTGCGATGTTCGTCGCAGGTGCGTTAGTTGCAGTCAAGTTTATGCGCAAGCTGGTGATATCGCTTCGTTACGGATTACAGCTCTCTGTTCGGCTAAAAAACAAGGGGTTATTAGCGACTAATATACCTGCAAAAAGGTATTTAAAGACGATCTTGTCATCCGCCGTTTTAACGATAATATCGATCTTGGCAATCTTATGGATAATGCCAAATTTTCTGAACGCCTTTCTTCTTGGACTCGCTATATTTATCTTAACGTTTACCCACGAGGAGGAAATTTACAACCATTCAAATTTTGTCGATTATGTAAGATCAAATTCTGAATATTTTACAGTAGATCGCGAAAGCTCTCCTTTTGCCATCTTCGATTGTTCTAATCTTCGATACACGTATGAAAGCGCGAGCGACCAACTTTTTGTTAGAAGTTTAGGTGAGTTGGTTAGTAATCTTTTAGGGTCATGACTAGTTAAGTCATAGTTCTTTGACAACATTTAAGAGAATTGAGTAAAGATTTTGTTGTCTGTAATTGAATCTAAACTCACATTCTTTTAGGTGCAAGTAGAAGGTAGATTTTCGCATACCGCGGAACTTCACGAGACGGACTTTCGCATAGCCCCAGAAGCTTTCGATGCCGTTGATGTGATTGGTGCCGAGGGCGAAAACATCCTTGCTGTGGTCGATGCGGTAATGCTTTTTGTAACCAAGATCGACCAGCGAATGATAGGCACGAAAGCCGTCTGTATGGACGGTCGAAGTCTTATTCACCTTGCCTTCTAAAATAGCGTAAAGCGTTTTACGAGAGCAGTTAGGAACAATCTCGGTATAGACTTTGCCGTTTCGTTTGTAGATACCGAAAACGATCGTTTTCCCGTATGCTCCGCGTCCTCGCTTTCCGCGAACTCTTCTTGCACCAAAGTATGATTCGTCCAGCTCGACCACTCCTGAAAACGGAGATTCGCTTTCACAGAAAGCTGCCACCGACTCACGAATCTTTTTCAAATATCTGTTCACCGTGTTCCGGTTCAAACCCGTCAATTCGGTGATCTGTGATGCCGTCAGATCAAGTGAAAAATACTTCAATATCTGACGAAATTTTGCTCTCGAAATTCGAGAACGCTTTAGTATCTTGTAACTACCTGTCATTACTAGCGTTATCCTACTATAAAGGATGTTTAACTAGTCATGACCCATCTTTTATTTTACGGTGCATTTGCGGTTATCATAATTAATGGCGTTTTGTTTTCGTTGGGAATCGCGATAGCGTGGGCCATTTGCTTTTCATTCTTCGTTGTTCTGAACACTGTCGATATTACAATGCGAGAGCTATATCGATCAATTTCGTCGATACCTGCGATCTCGTTGATATTGGATAAGGACGGATCAAACCCAGACGAATATGGGCGAATCCAATGGAAAGAAAGCCTATGGTTCGGTGCGGTAGCGATAACGCGTTTGATTGAGACTGCCGGAGTTGTATTCTACTTTTACATTCTGTATCGGACTTTCTTCCGAACCTGACATCGCGTAAATTGCAGAGTAATCGCAAAAAAAGAATTTCGGCTAAAGCCGAAGGCACTTTGCAAATTCTTACCCACGCACTAAAGTGCGTGGCAATTCGACTAAAGTGCGTGGCAATTCGACTAAAGTGCGCGGCAATTCGAATATTCTCGCAGTAGCAAATTACGCTATTTAAGCAGCGGTTTGAGGGCTTGGCCCGTGTAGCTTTTTCGGACGCGGGCGACCTCTTCCGGTGTGCCGTATGCGACGACGTTGCCGCCGCCCGCACCTCCTTCGGGGCCTAGGTCGATTATCATATCTGCGGACTTGATGACGTCGAGATTGTGCTCGATGACGATGACCGTGTTGCCCGTATCGACAAGTTTCTGCAAAACATCGAGCAGTTTATGCACATCGGCGAAATGCAGCCCCGTAGTAGGTTCGTCGAGGATGTAGATCGTCTTGCCCGTCGCACGTTTTGAGAGTTCTTTTGCCAACTTTATCCGCTGAGCCTCGCCGCCGGAGAGCGTTGTTGACGACTGGCCGATCTTTACGTAGCCCAGGCCGACATCAAGCAGCGTTTCGAGCTTGTTCTTGATCGCCGGAACGTTCTCAAGTATCGGCAGTGCGTCCTCGATCGTCGTATCAAGCAGATCGGCGATCGAAAGCCCTTTGTATTTCACCGCGAGCGTCTCGCGGTTGTAGCGCTTGCCGCGGCACACGTCGCACATCACGTAAACATCGGGCAGGAAGCTCATTTCGATGCGTTTCAGGCCGTCGCCTTCGCATGCTTCGCAGCGGCCGCCCTTCACGTTAAAGGAGAACCGCCCCGCTTTGTAGCCGCGTGCACGCGATTCGGGCAGCATCGCGTACAGGTCGCGGATGTGCGTGAACAATCCGGTGAATGTTGCCGGATTCGATCTCGGCGTCCTGCCGATGGGCTTCTGGTCGATCTCGATCACTTTATCGACAAGCTCGAGCCCTTCGACGCTTTTGTGTTCGAGCGGCACCGACGAAGTACCGTAAATGTGGCCGTGAAGCACGGGAAAAAGTATCTCTTCGACGAGCGTGGATTTGCCCGAACCCGACACGCCCGTTACGACGATAAGCAAGCCGAGCGGAAATTCGACATCGATGTTCTTGAGATTATGGCCGCGTGCACCCTTAACCTTTAGGCGAATGCCGTTCGGCAGACGGCGCAGCTCCGGCACTTCGATCTTCAGCTCGCCGCGCAGGTACTTGCCCGTCAGCGTGTCGCTCTTTGCGATATGTTCGGCGGTGCCTTCTGCGACGATGGCTCCGCCGTTCGTTCCCGCTTGCGGTCCGAGATCGACGACGTGGTCGGCGTTCAGGATCGTCTCTTCGTCGTGCTCGACGACTAGCACGGTGTTACCGAGGTCGCGAAGCTGATGCAGCGTGTCGAGAAGCCGTTTATTGTCGCGCGGATGCAGCCCGATCGACGGTTCGTCGAGAACATACAGCACACCGCGAAGCTGCGAACCGATCTGCGTCGCAAGCCGGATCCGCTGGCCTTCTCCGCCGGAAAGCGTTGCGGAACCGCGGCCCAACGTCAAATAACCGAGGCCGACGGTATCGAGAAAACGCAGCCGATCGCGGATCTCTTTGAGCACTTGGCCTGCGATCAGATCTTCCCTCTTCGTCAGCTTTATGTTCTCCAACTTTTTTACCGCGTCGCTTATCGGCATTTCGACCAGCTCTGTAATGCCGATACCCGCAACCTTTACCGCAAGGCTCTCTTTACGCAGTCGTGCGCCCGCACATTCAGGACACCGCATCGGCTCAATGAGTTGTTCAAGCGCATCCTTGATCTTGTCTGACGGAGGATTTTCGATGCGTTCACGCATCGCACGCATGGCACCTCGCCAGTCGCGTTCGAACTTGTGCTCGCCGTGTCGGAAAGTCAATCTTTTCCGCGTGCCGTCAAAGAATGCTCCTTGTATCGCCTGCGGAAGGTCTTTGAACGGCGTGCGCATCAGCTCATCGAAATCATTCCCGAGCGGCACATCTTTAACTTTGCGGCGCCGTGTCTTCCCGGTCTTTTCACGCCCCGTCGGCGGCTCCAGCTTGTCGCCGCACGTGAATTTTTCAATGATCGCAACAAGTGCGGAGCTCAAGAACGCGGCGCCCATCTTATCGGCTCCGCGAAGAAAGTCGATCTCGCTTGGATTCTTCGTCGTGTCGGGAATGATCTTCGCCCTGTCGATCTCCATTACTGTGCCGATACCGAGACAGCGTTTACAGGCACCGAACGGCGTGTTGAATGAGAATGAACGCGGCTCGAGCGGAGCGATGTTTATCCCGCAGTTAACGCAGGCCATCTTCTCGCTGAATAGTTCTTCGTCGCCGTCAACGATCGAAACAAGCACCGCTCCGTCGGTCAGCTTCAACGCCGTCCTGACAGAGGCGATAAGGCGTTCGCGCACATCGGGCTTTATCAAAAGCCGATCGACAACGACCTCGATCGTGTGATTCTTACGCTTATCAAGGACGATCGGTTCATCGAGTTGGCGTATCACGCCGTCGATCCTCGCGCGGATAAAGCCGTCGCGGTGCAGCTTATCAAGTTCCTTTTTGAATTCGCCCTTGCGGCCGCGCACTATCGGAGCGAGTATCATTGCACGCTCGCCCTCCGGAAGCTCTGTAATGCGATCAACGATCTGATCGACCGTTTGCCTTGTGATCGGTGCCCCGCACTGCGGGCAATGCGACGTGCCGACCGACGAATAAAGAAGCCGCAGAAAATCGTAGATCTCGGTAACCGTGCCAACCGTCGAACGCGGGCTGCGTGAAACGGTCTTTTGCTCGATCGAAATGGCCGGCGAAAGCCCTTCGATCGAATCGACATCCGGTTTTTCGAGTTGGTCGAGGAATTGACGCGCGTAAGCCGACAGCGATTCGACATAACGCCGCTGGCCTTCGGCATATATGGTGTCGAATGCGAGTGACGATTTGCCGCTGCCCGAAAGGCCGGTTATCACCACGAACTTATCACGCGGGATATCGACATCAATGTTCTTCAGATTGTGCTGGCGTGCTCCACGCACGCTTATCTGCTTGATCATCACGTAAGACAACGTCCGGAGGCTAAGCCGAAACCTTTATCTTACCAAAATGAGATTGACGCTGCTAATGGCCGCGAAACCGGCCTATACGAAATGCATAACGGCAAAGAAAGCAGTGATCGAGATGGCGATCCAAAGGGCGATGCCTTCGACGAGTGGCCCGACGCCGACCTTTCGGATAACATCGCGCGAAAGACTTGCTCCGATAAAGAAAAGTGTCAGCACAAAACCGGCCTTGGCAAGATTGACGAGCGAATCAAAAATGCTCGGCGGAAGCTTTGCCGGTGCAATGCTTCGGACGACAGTTGCCGCCAGAAAAAGTACAATGAACCACGGCATCGCGAATTTCGCCTTCTTGCCTGATGACCTGTCGTGGAAAAGATAAGCGAATATCAACGCGACCGGAGCTATCCAAAGAGCCCTCGCAAGCTTGACCGTTGTGGCGATCGCAAGTGCCGCATCACCGTAGGACGATGCCGCGCCGACGACCGAGCTTGTATCGTGGATCGCCACTGCCGACCACATTCCGAACTGCTCCTGCGACATCGTAAAAAAGTGGCCGAAAGCCGGAAAGATGAAAAGAGCGAGGCTGTTGAGGATAAAGACCGTGCCGATCGAAACGGTCATTTCATCATTGTCGGCATCTATTGCAGGGCCGACCGCGGCGATCGCCGAACCACCGCAGATCGCGGTTCCTGCTGAAATGAGCGCAGAGGTCTTCCGCTCAACACCCAAGAGCCTGCCGAGAAGCGTACCGAGAAGCAGCGTTCCGACGATCGTCGCGACCGCGAACACGATACCTTCACGGCCCGCCTTAAGTACGGCAAAAATGTCCATACCGAAGCCCAGCAGAACTACGGAGGCCTGGAGCAGATACTTCGTGGGTTTGCCTTGGATCTGCGGAAAAGGATTTCCGAATGCAAGAGCGCATACGAGGCCCAACGCAAGCGCTAAAGGCGCCGAACCCCATGGGCTAAGCGACAGAATAACGAACAGGATGAATACAACCCGCTTCCATTTCATCGTTCAATAGACTAGAAATATCGACGGCAAATGTAAACGGGCATTGATAACATTGCAAGTGTACGGCCATGCCCACAAAGTGATCTAGATCCAATAATTGCGATCCAGCGAGCGGTAATTTATTGCTTCGCTGAGGTGCTCAGGACGGATCTCAGGACTTCCGGCAAGATCGGCAATGGTTCGCGAAACCTTGAGTATGCGGTCGTGTGCGCGTGCGGAAAGGCCCTGTCGGTGCATTGCTTTTTCGAGAAGCGACTCGCACTGCTCATCAAGTGCGCAGAATTCGCGTATCTGACGCGGCGTCATCGCTGAGTTTGAGAATGCTTTGCCCTTGAACCGTTCGATCTGTACGCCGCGAGCAGCGATCACGCGTTCGCGGATCACCGAAGACGACTCGGCTTTGGCCGTACCGCGTCCGCGAAGTTCATTGAACTTGACCGCCGGCACGTCAACGTGAATGTCGATCCTGTCCATCAGCGGCCCTGATATCTTACCGATATATCGCTGGATCATCGGCGGCGAACATTTACATTCGCGCGACGAGCCGAAGTATCCGCACGGACACGGATTCATCGAAGCGATCATCGTAAACGCCGCAGGGAACGTCAATGACGTTGCCGCGCGCGATATTGTGACCGACTTGTCCTCGAGCGGCTGGCGAAGCACCTCAAGAACGCTGCGGTCGAATTCAGGCAATTCGTCGAGGAAAAGAACGCCGTTATGGGCAAGGCTTACTTCGCCGGGCCTCGGGATAGAGCCGCCGCCGATCAAGCCGGCCTGCGAAACCGTGTGATGCGGCGATTTGAAGGGCCGCTCCGTAACAAGCCCGGCGCGTCCCGTAAGCCCTGCGACAGAGTGGATCTTTGTGATCTCAAGGGCTTCCTCGAACTCCAGCGGCGGCAAGATCGTCGGAAGCCGCTTTGCAAGCATCGTTTTGCCCGATCCGGGCGGGCCGATGAACAGGACATTGTGTCCGCCCGCGCTCGCGACCTCGAGGGCGCGTTTTGCCGTTTGCTGGCCCCTGACCTCTGAAAAATCGATCTGATAGCGGCCTTCGCGCGATCGCAACTCTGCAATATCCATTTGCAAAGGAGCGATAGAGGTGCCGCCGCCGGCATCGAGTTCCTTTACAATATCTCCCGCCGCACGGAGATCGCGGACGGGATAAACCGTTATACCCTGCACAACCGCGGCTTCAGTAGCGTTGTCCTCCGGCACCAGCAGCGTCGAAATGCCGTTCTCCCGAGCCGCGATCGCTATTGACAACACACCGCGAACCGGACGTACACGGCCGTCGAGCGATAACTCACCGACGCTCATAATGCCCTCCAGCCGTTCTCCGTTGGTAAGGTCGCCGTTCGCCCCGAGAATACCCAATGCTATCGGCAGGTCAAAGCTTGCACCCTCTTTTTTGACATCCGCAGGCGCGAGATTGACCGTAACCTTATCTATCGGAAAGAAATAACCGCTGTTCGTTATCGCGGCGCGTATTCGCTCACGCGATTCACGCACTGCAGTATCAGGCAGGCCGACGATCGTTATTGCAGGGGTTTGATCTCCGTCGCCGCTTGCGGTGCGCAGATTCGCCTCGATATCTACAACGAGAGCGTCAATGCCGAAAACGGCCGCTGACTGCGTCAAGAAAAGCATAAGTCCCTTTGGAAAATGAAAGCATCAAAATATTACCGCAAACGGTGCATCTTCTGCTAATCTATCTGCGTTCAAGATGAAGATCATTCTGTCCAAAACTGCAGTCGGCGGCGGTCGTGAAGAGTTAAACTTCGATCAAGCGGTTATACGCTTCGGCCGTGATAAGGCGAATTGTGACGTGGCGTTCGACAACGATCGCCATCCGATGGTTTCGCGGCGGCACGCTGAGCTTATGCACAACGAGGGTCGCTGGTTCATCGTGGATCAGAACTCGAGCTACGGAACTTACTTGAATGGCGTAAGGATCACCGCACCGGCGGCCGTCGCAGCCGGCGATCAGATACGGTTCGGTACGGACGGCCCCATCTGCGAAGTGGTCTGGTTCGAAGTTACCGCTGAAGGCCCGGCACCTCGTTCCGCGGGACGCATTTCGGTACCGTCGGTCGAGATGCCGATCAAACCGCTGGAAGTGCCGCCGGAACCGCCAAAGCCGCCCGCACGGACAGGTGCCGTCGGATCAAGCTCGACACGGTTCATCTTTGTTGACGAACCGCAGCGGCCGCCGGTAGTTCTCAGCGCCGGCACGCTCTCGATAGGCCGCGACAAAACCTGCGAGATCGTCTTTCCGACCGATCAGGTCATCGTATCGAGGCGCCACGCGGTTATTCGCACCGAAGGCTCGGCCATTGTCATCGAGGACAACGAAAGCTTTAACGGAACATTCATCAATGAACAGCGGATCACGTCAGCGACGCCGCTTTACAACAACGATCTCATTCGCCTCGGCATCAGCGGCCCGATCTTACGGTTCGACGCTCCGTCAAAGCCCGCGCCGCCCGGAGCGGATATAACAAGCCACCGTTCTATCGCACTTTCCGACCCGTCGTTTGCCGTCGCCGATCTGCAGCAGGGACACGGCAAAACGATGATGTTCCGGCTCGACACCCTTTCGGAGGGAACCTCACTGGAAAGCACCGGCGAGGCACACCTCTTGATGTCGCTGTCCTTCGGCGACCGGAAAGAGCTGACGATCGGCCGCGCGGCCGAGAATGACATCTCGCTCGACGGCCTGCAGATATCTTCAAAGCACGCTCGGCTCTTGCGTTCGGGCAGCGACATCGTAATTGACGATCTCGGCTCGACCAACGGCGTATTCGTCAATGGCGAGCGCGTTTCGCGGCGTTCCATCGGGCCGAATGACAAGGTTCTGATCGGCTCGTTCGAAATACGTGTCGATCCCGCAGGCGGCGTTCAGGTGTTCGATGTGCGTTCGAAGGCGCGTATCGACGCGGTAGCAATCACCCGCGATATCGGCAGCCTTCGCCTGCTCGACGATATCTCGCTTACGATACAGCCGAACGAGTTCGTAGGGCTTCTCGGGCCTTCGGGTGCGGGCAAATCAATGTTGATGACGGCGCTCAACGGCGTTTGGCCCGCTACGTCCGGGCGCGTATATATCAACAATCTCGATCTTTACAGCCACATCGACTCGCTCAAGCAGTCGATCGGTTATGTGCCTCAGGACGATATAATCCATCGCGAGCTGACGGTTTACAGAACTCTCTATTACGTCGCAAAGCTCCGTCTTTCTCGTGATGTCTCGCCCGCCGAGATCGAACGCACGATCGAGGATGTCCTTGACGTTACCGGCCTTACAGAACGCCGCGAAGTGCCGGTCAGTCAGCTTTCAGGCGGCCAGCGTAAACGTGTTTCGATCGCCGTCGAGCTGATCACAAAGCCGTCGATCATCTTCCTTGACGAACCGACCTCGGGGCTTGACCCCGCAACCGAAGAAAAGATAATGCGGCTTTTCCGACAGATCGCAGCCTCCGGCCGCACCGTCGTGCTTACAACCCACGCGATGGAGAATGTAAGCCTGTTCGACAAGATCGTTGTGCTGATGAGCGGACGGCTTGTCTTCTTCGGTCCGCCTGCTGATGCTCTAAAGCATCTTGGTGCGGCGAATTATAAGGAACTCTTTGACAAACTCGAGGCTCCGATAGAGGCAGGCGTGCGGGCGAACGGCGAAAAGGCACGGGCCTCGATCACCGGCGAAACCGCCGAAAAGTGGCGTAAGAGCTTCCGCTCAGCACCGCAGTACGCTGAATACATCGAAGAGCCGCAGCGCTCGCTGGAGAATGTCGAGGACAAAGGCACCGGCAGGCGTGGCCGCCTCGGGCTTGGCGGTTCGATACGTCAATGGGCAACCCTTTCAAAACGCTATTTCGAGGTCCTTCGAAAAGATAAGCTTAATTTGCTGATCCTCTTCGGACAGGCACCGATCATCGCATTCTTGACGTTCATAGTTCTCGGTAACGATCTTCCGCGCGACTTGCCGTATTTTGTTCTGGCGATCGTTGCTATTTGGTTCGGGACAAGTGTTTCGGCACGCGAGATCGTCCGCGAACGCCCTGTTTACGAACGAGAACGCATGGTCAACCTCGGCCTTATGCCTTACGTCGCATCGAAGCTGACGGTACTTGGCATCATCGTGTTCGTTCAGTGCCTGCTGCTGTTCCTGCCGCTCAAGTTCCTCGATATCGCAGGGCTTATGTCGATGCCGGGTGAGATGCTCGGGCTGCAGCAATTTTGGACAATGATCCTCAGCGCAGGCGTCGGCATAGCGACGGGCCTGCTTATCTCCGCATTGGTGCGCACATCGGAGATGGCAACCAGCCTTGTCCCGTTGATCTTGATCCCGCAAATACTCTTTTCCGGCATATTCGGCGTGCCGACAGGCTTGTCAAAACCGATCAGCCTCGCGGTGCCGGCCGCATGGTCGTTCGATACCATGAAACGCTTCTCGACACTCGACACGCTTGATCCCGAAGGAGCCTCACTGACCGGCAGCACCGGCGGACAAGGCCTCTATCGGCAGGTCGAGACCGAGAACGAGAACGCTTTTAACGAAACCAAGGCAAAACTCGAGGAATATAAGCGTTCGCTCGACAGGAAGGTGGATCGCCTCCGTAAAGCACTTGATGAGGGCCAGACACCGCACATCCCGGACCTCGATGCTCCTCCGCCTCTGCCCAGCCCCAAAAAACTGCCCGAAAGCCTCAGCGGCTATATTACGTTCCTGCACCCGTGGATGAATGAAGTTTTGAACCAACTGGTATTAGTGATAATGTTTGGTTTATTGACTATCGCGACGATGATCGTACTTCGGTTTCGGGATATTCGATAATTCTCTGCTTGTTATGAAGTTCTTTTTCAGATCGCTTGCACTTGCCTGCTCATGTTTTCTTATTGGTCAGCTCTTTATAGGCTGCGGCGGTACGGCGACGAATACCGCCGCGGTGCAGCCGCCGGCGGGCGTCAATGCGGCCTCACCCGCACCTCCGGCCTCATCGTATCCGCCGCTGAACTCGCTGGTTGCAAATGCAGAATTCGAGATGCTCGACGGAACGAAGTTCAAGCCGCAGGATCGAAAAGGCAACGTCCTTTTGCTTAACCTTTGGGCAACGTGGTGCGGCCCGTGCAGGGCCGAGATACCCGAGCTTATAGCGATCAACGATAAGTACAAGGAAAGCGGCGTTCAGGTCATCGGCCTTGATGTCGGTGACGGCAGCGGCAAACCGGAAGATACTGAGACGATACAAAAATTTGCCGAGAAGATGAAGATCAATTACGAGTTGGCTCGTATCCCGTTGAATTCCATACGCGACATCGCCAAGGTTACGAATTTTGACGGCGTGCCGCAGAGTCTGGTGGTCGATCGCCAAGGGCGTCTCCGTGGTGTATTCCTTGGCGGCGATCCAAAAACCGTCAACAAGATGAAAGAAACCATCGAAACGATCCTTGCGGAATAATGCTTATTCCTTTTGTTTGACGGCCACTTTCGGCTCGACCAGGATCGTCTTGAAACCCGAAAGGCTCACCATTCCCGGTGCGGCCTTTTTTGGTTTATTGACGAATTTTCTTTGCGTATGCCGCACCGCCGCTTTAGTCTGGCCGCGAGCATCGCTGTAGAACGCGGCAAGTTCAGCCGCCTCGCGCAGCGTCCTCTCGGGCAGTTGTTTACGCCCCGAATCGCGGATAACGACGTGCGACCCCGGATGATCGGCAGCGTGGAGCCAAACATCGAGTGACTTTGCTATTCGGAACGTCAGGTGATCGTTATCCGCCGCCTTTTTCCCGACCCATATTTCAAATCCGTCACTCGAAATGAAACGCCGAACGCCCCTGTAAGCCAATTCCGCTTTTGTCTTTTTGGATGCCGGACGCTGCTTTGGCGGCTGTGCTTCGAGGCCGGAGAGAAATTCCATGTCGAGTGCATCGACCGCGGATCCTATCTGAGCTAGTTTCGCCTCGGCCTCAGAACGCTCGGCCTCGGCCGCTGTTCGCCGTTCATTAACGACCTTGACGGCACTTCTGGCCTTTGCATAACGCTTGAAATACGCCTCTGCTATCTCGCTCAGAGTCTTGTTCCGGTCGCCCTCGATCGAGATCTCAGGCTGGCCTTCATCGTAAAGATCGGCAAGGCGTATCACGTCGCCATCGCGGACGGCCGTCCGCAGGCTTGCCAGTATAAGTTCCCCGTATCTCTTTGAAACGGCAGGGTCGCCATATCTTGCAAGGTCGCCGTTGAGGTTGGCAAGGAGCCTGTTCAGCCGTTTGATTCGGTTAGCCAAACGGCGTTTCGGTTGTGCGGCAAGCTTTTCAGCCTGCTCGCGGAGGATCGAGTTGTCAGTACGATCTTGTGTATCAGGCATCGGGCCACGGCAAAGCGATGCTCAATCGTCCTCGTCCTCGACGAATTCGCGAACCATTATCGTGCCCGAAAGCAGGTCGTGCACGGCGCGTTTCTCTTCGTTAAAGAATATCGTCACGAATCCGAGGCCGCTCAGCATAAGTGATACAAGATAGAGTGCCGCACTGACGGCCGATTGACGGAGCGTCGGGTACGCATTCTCCTCAGCATCGACCAGTTCGAGCGAGAATTGGTGCATTCCGAACGTACGTCCGTAAAAGCCGACTGCCAGCGTCGAATAAATGAAAAGGACGAGCGCGGTCGTACCGATAAGCACAAGAAAGCCGCCCACACTGGCCCACTCACCGCCGCCGAAAACGATGGGCGACAACAAGAGCATGCTTACGACGAGGGCGATCAGTAAATCAAAAAGCCCCGCATTGAACCGCATTGCAATGGGTGCGAGGTCGTCGATGAATTCTGTTTCCGCAGGGACGCCCTTGGCTGTATCTGTGCCCTCAGCGGCGATCATTATACGTTGGCCAAGTTCTTTGTCAGACGCATCGTCGGGCTCAATTGCAGCGATCTTTTCTACTTTCTCGATCTTCTTCCGTGCAGATTCTTCGAGCTTGGGAAGCTTGTTCGTCTCACGCTTTACAGTGTTCGAGATAGGGACCAATGCGGGCCTCGGCGTTGCATTTACGGTCGCGGGACGTTCGACCGCAGGCGAAACCTCAGATGTCAGCACGTCAAAACGATAGCTCTTCTCTTGCGGCGGACGCGGTTCGAAATACGCCTTCTTCGGCTCCGGCGGCAAAAAGCGGCTTCGCGAATTATCAACGCGCTTCAAAGCCTTGGCAAGGCGAGGATCGGGATCTTTGATATCCGGTGCCGAAGACATCTCCGCCTTTGGCAAGGGCGACGCCTTTGCCTTATGCAGGGATGTCTCCTGATCGGACGCAGCCATTCCCTTTCTGGCTCGCACGGCATTCTGCAGCTGTAAACGCCATTCGGGTATCGGCGCACTTTTCGTCTGGAATTCAACCAATGTCGGAGATGTATTCATACGCAAGAACTCGCTGGTGACAGAGCGCTTTTCAGCGGATGAGGGCGACAGACCGGCGGACGCTGCTTGTGCGGCGAGCGGAGTGCCGACGAGGGAGCGCTTTATCTGCATTTCCTCACGAACGGTATCCCCGCGCATCGAGCCGCATGTCGGGCAAACCGACAAAGCCGCTGCAAAGTCACGTTCACATACCAAACAACCCATAGCCGGAAATTTCGCTCGGAAAGAAATGAGACCTAAATCAAAACGAGGTGATAATATCAGAGATCACTTTAAGAGGTCAATAGTAAAGCGCACATACACAAAGCGCTTATCAAAATACTGCTGATAATACCTAAGCTGTGGAAAAATCCTTTTCGACCCCGATCCGCGTGTTCAAAGCGGCTGCCGCCCGGCATAACCTGCCTCGGCTTCATGCCACCAGGATATACGTTCGCCGTCACCGATCTCCCAACACAATAGAACGATGCGGTCATTCCGCAGGCTCGGAAAATCGATCAGGCCGCGGGAGTGATCCTTGATCTCGATGCCAAGTTCGCTTAGCTCAATGACGATCCTGCCGACCGCGTAAAGGTCTTTAACGTATGCTGTTCCGCCCGGCATACCACCGCCGAATTTCGAGAGATCGGCGGCGGCACGAGCAGCTTCTCTAGCCCTTTCAACTCGGAGATCAAGGTCCCGCAGTTCAAAAAGCGACGGTATGATATCTGCGAGGACGCGGTTCGCTTCCTCGACGGAGAATAGCTTCATTGTTCCATCAGCGGACAAGATCGTCAGAATTGTCGTTGTCGGGCGACGGCCGCCGGTCAACTTCATCCGGCATATACGCCGGTATCTCGTAATCATCCGTCTGGGACGAATCTTTTCGGATAGCGTCCGCGATATCGCCGAGGTCGATAAAGAAATCCGCGACGTCGATAAGCCGCGGGGCCGTATTCGAGCGGAAGCCGGCGACCTCGACCCTGCAGCCCTTATACGCAACGGCGTTTACCGCATAAACGAAATCCTCATCGCCCGAAACGAGCACCGCAGTGTCGTATCGTCCCGCCAGTGAGAGCATATCAACGGCGATCTCGACATCGAGATTGGCCTTTCGCGTACCGTCGTAGAACGTCTTCAGTTCCTTTTGCACGACGCGAAATCCGTTACGCCGCATCCAAAGCAGAAAGCCCTGCTGCCTTTCCGCTCCGACATCAACGCCGGTGTAAAAGAAAGCCCTCAACAGCCTGCCGTCGCCGAGCAGGATGCGAAGCAAGCGATTATAGTCGATATCGATCCCGTGGAAGCGGGCCGCGTGAAATAGATTATTCCCGTCTATGAATACGGCAACACGGCCGCGATGGCCGAATTGCCAGGACGAGCTTGTCCCGTTGCCGAACTGCATTTTCACCTCAGATCATTGCAAAAGTATCGGCAAAGCTTGTTGGAAGGCTGATGAGCGTCGGGTCGGAAGATGCCCTTAAGTGTAACCTGTCAAATACGTATCAAATAGCCGAAACGATAATTAGAATTCTCACCGTGATGAACACTGGAACAGCGTTTTAATATCGATCCGCTCACCGTTTAGAGCATTGCCTTGTTTATAGTTTGCATTCGTTGGCCGACATGGTCAAGCATTATGTTCGGCGCAGTGCTAATATTTGCAAATGGCCGCAAGCGCGCGAGGCCGGCTTTGCGCCGCCTGTTGCCGCTGCACGGCCAGCCGATATGAAACAGCGAAAGCCCGTCGACAACAGGCGGTCAAGACATCAAAAACAAGAACCGCACGGCATTGCTTTGAGGAATGAATCGAGCGGTGACAACCGTATTTTCGGCGTTCTTCCGGTTCTTGAGGTATTACGTGCCGGTTCACGCCGCGTCGAGAAGGTAGTTTTCGCCGAAGGTGTGCGCGAGTCTCGGTTGGGCGACGTAATGGACCGCTGCCGCGAGCTTTCGATCGCTTGGGAATATGCAAAGAAAGACCGCTTCCCCGCAGCGAAGAACCACCAAGGTGTTTATGCGGTCGTTGCTTCAGCGGAATATTCTGAGATCGACGCCGTTATCAATGCCCGCGAACCGGCTCTCATTCTTGTGCTTGATGGTGTTGAGGACCCGCGAAACCTTGGCGCGGCCGTTCGCGTCGCAGAATGTGCGGGGGCCAACGGCGTAATTATTCCCGAACGCCGTGCGGCCGGTTTGACCGATATCGTCTCTAAATCATCTGCGGGAGCTCTCGAGTACGTTAAGATCGCAAGAGCAGGCAACCTGAACAGGCTCATCGAAGACCTGAAGGCGGCAGGCATCTGGGCCGTCGGGGCAAGCGCCGACGCCGAGATGAGCTACACAGAATGGGATTGGCGCTCGCCGTCCGCTCTGATCCTCGGAAATGAAGGCCGCGGCCTGCACCGGCTTGTCGCGGAAAACTGCGATGTCTTGGTTAAAATTCCTATGTATGGAAAAATAGATTCGCTGAACGTTTCCGTCGCTGCGGGCGTTATACTGTTTGAGGCAATGCGACAGCGCAGAAAGGAGTGATATCGGTATGTTTTGCCCGAATTGCGGACAACAGAATCTTGACGGCGTAAAATTCTGCCGTAAGTGCGGCACCAACCTCGACAATGTGTCGGGCGCCCTTGTCGGAGCCGCGAGCTATGTGCACCCGCTAAATAAAAAGGGAAAGCCGATCTATCTCGAAAGCGCCGTTACTAAGATCTTTACCGGCCTTGCGTTCTTGGCGGTCGCGATCGCCCTTGCTTTTTCACAAACAGGAAGGGGCTGGTGGTTCTGGATGCTGATCCCTGCCTTCGGTTCTCTCGGAAGCGGCGTCGCGCAGTATCTGCAATTACGGCGTTCGGAACGAGGAATGCCGATCGCGGCGGGCAATGCACCGCAGATCGCGGGCCGACCGGCCGATCAGGCATTGCCGCCACAGCAAACGGAACCGGCAAGCGTCGAATACCGCTACAAGACCGGCGATCTCGTGCCTCCGTCGGTTACTGATAACACCACTCGGCATCTTTCCGGAGAAGAAAGGACGATACAGCTTCCTAAAGACTGAGCCGAAGCTATCGCTTTACTGATTGCCGCGCATTTCCCGAATTCGAGTTCACATCGAAAGCTCGAAGCGTAACGGTATATTCTCCGCTTGCCGGCAGCAGCACTTCGACAGTGAACCGTTCACGAGGGCTGTCGGCTACGCCGTCATCAGCGTAAACCTCGTGCCATTCGCCGCCGTTAACGCTGTACTCGGCGCGTGTTATGTAGCTTGCTGCGTCCGCCGCCTCAAATACCATCTGTGCCTTGCTGCCGATGATCTGAGGCTGACCAACAGGCGTTACGATGGGCGGTGTGTTATCGATATCAACAGGTTCACTCAGCCGCTCGCCCGTAAGAGCCAGCGGGATCGGATTTGACGCGGCATCACTTGCAACGACGCGAAAGATATAACGCCCGTCAGCCAGCGATTGGCCGTCGATCGTGAAGAACGGTTCGGTCAGGCCGCTTTTCAACAAACGGAATTCTCCGCCGCCGATCTCGCGATAATAAACATCGTAGGTCAGCTCATCGCCGTTCCTGTCGTCTGCCGTCCATTGCAGAGCCACAGCACCTCGCTGGTAGATACGGCGCGGCGGCACCACTGCCTTCGGCAGGCCGAAATCTATAGGGTCCATACCGGAAAGTGCAATATTCGGATCGATCTGCGGCTTTGGGTTCTCAGCGAGGCCAATATTGGTCGGCAGGATACTCAGCGATCGAACCTCCGGTGCCAGATTGCGCGGCGTGAAAGCAACGCTGACCTCTGCGAGGGACGTTCGCTCGGAAGAATTGGCTAACGCCGGCCTCAATACCGCACGCCACTGAAGATAACGAGCCTTCGGGCTAGCGATCGCTCCGCCTTTTGCATCGGTCAGGGCGAAACTCCAACTGCTCCATGTCTCGTCGGGCGTTTCAGTATTACCGGCACGTGTTTGAAGCGAGACTTTACCGGTCGAACGCCACCAGATGCGCCCCCAATTCGCTCCCGCCTTTGCATCCAGAACCGATGACGAATATGTTCCTTCGGCAACCGTGTCTGGGCCGATGCGATATAGTGAACCCTGATTGCTTGACGTCGCAATGAACCCGCGTCCGTCGCTTTTTATGGTCGAGATCTGGCCTGCATCTGATTGTAGTGTAAGGATCTCCCTGCCGCTGTTCGTTACGGTGTAAATGCGGCCTTTGTCCGAGGTGCCGATAAACACGCCGTCTCCGTCTGCGGCCTTGCATATTGAGAAACCTACGACCGTGGGTGATGCCCAAAGCAGATCGCTGCCGCCATCCGGATAGATCCGATATACGGCACTCTTTGCATCTTTTAGGTCGTACAGGCTCTTTGCCGGAGCCTCGACCGGTGGTTTTTTCTCGATCGAAACAGGCTTGCTTGACGCCGTATCGGACTTTGCGGCATCCGGCTTGGCACTTGAGACCGACTCGCTGAGAGCAAGGGCATAAACCGAACCGTCAGCAGCAACTGCAAGGTCATGTATCTCACGCAGAGGTGAATCAAGCATTCCGAAAGGCTTACCATCCGGCCCGAATCGCATCACGATGCCGCCGGGATCCGTGCCTGCGTACAGAGTTCCCTGTTTGTCCGCAGCGAGCGTTATTATGTGTGTCTCTGTCGTGTCGTAAAGCAAAGACGCGTCAGGCGCTGCCCCTGCGGCCTTGACCTTGAATATCTTGCCGTTATCGCCCGTGGCGACCGCCAAACCATCAGGCAGGACCGTAAGTGCCCAAATGTATTTTTCTCCGGGCTCAAAGTAAATTTCGGCCTTTCCGACAGCGTCTATCCGATAAACCTTGCCGTCGGGCGATGTCGCGGCAAAGATCTCCCCGCTGCGGCCGATCACTATGGCGGTTACGTTCATTTCGGTAAGATCGGCAAATTCGGCGGCGGATCCGTTCGCGCTCACTTTGAAGATCTTACCGCCGCTGCCTGTCCCCAGGTACGTGTTGCCTGCCGCATCGACCGCGCTCGACCAGATATAAGGCTGACCCGTTCTAAAAACCTCAACCAGCTTCGGCGAGAGGGCGATGCTGCCGTTTTGATCGATACTGATGCCGCGGGCATCGCCTTTGAGCATTTGCTCGCGCGAATTCACGGACCAGACCTGCGGTCCGCCGGCAAGCGTCAAAATGGATAAGAACAGTGTTATGAAGGGTATTGAAATTAGGTGTTTGATCTGCATATCACGTCGCTGCGAACCGATTCGAACCATGATAGCAAATGTCTTAGCGTATATGACATCCTACGCGGACGTCCGGGCAGTCTTGACAGCATCTTTTCGAGTCTTTCCGGGGCCTTCCGAAAGTTCCTCTGCATCACCGGTGATGAGGCGAGCGCTCCGCTCACGGGTCAAATATGCCCAGAACCACGCGAACATCACCGACAGACGATTGCGAAATCCGATGAGAAAGAAAACATGGAGGAAAAGCCACATCAGCCACGCGATGAACCCCTTGAACTTCATGCCGAAAGCTTTGGCGATCGCCTTGCTGCGGCCGATCGTGGCCATGGTTCCCTTGTCCCAATATTCAAAATCCTTTCGAGGTTTTCCTTTTGCCTCCGCCAGGATGTTCCGAGCAGCCGATCTTCCCATCTGCATTGCAGCAGGCGAAACGCCCGGAACAGGCTCGCCGTTCGCTTGAAGCAGTGCCGCCATATCGCCTATAACAAAAATATCAGGATGACCCTTGAGCGAAAGGTCAGGCTTGACGTGAACGCGGCCGGCCTTATCTGTCTCAACACCGAGCATCCGCCCAAGCGGCGACGCGGCAACGCCTGTAGCCCAAAGCACGACATCGTAGTCGATCCAATCCTCGCCGACCTTAACGCGGCCCGGCTCTATCTCCGTAACAAAGCTGTTCAGCTTTACCTCGACACCGATCTGTTCGAGCTGACGCTTGGCACTGGCCGCAAGTTCCTTGCCGAAGGTGCCGAGTACATGGCCCGATCCTTCAAAAAGCGTAACGTGTGCCGTGCGTGTGTCGATCGCTCTGAAGTCCTTCGCAAGTGCCTGCCGTGCGATATCGGCGATCGCCCCGGCAAGTTCGACGCCGGTCGGGCCGCCGCCGACGATGATGAAGTTCAATTGCCGCTGACGGCCTGTCAGATACGCATCACGCTCAGCAAGTTCGAAAGCAAGAAGCACTCTTCGGCGGATCTCTACCGCATCCTCGATCGTTTTGAGGCCCGGAGCGAATTCCTCCCATTCGTCGTGGCCGAAATACGCATGCCGCGCACCGGCCGCGACGATCAGACGGTCATACGTGACGCGGGTATCATCGGCAAGGACGACTGTTTTTGCAGCGGCGTCAACATCCACTGCTTCGCCGAGTATCACCTCGATATTTCGTGCTTTTGCAAGGATACGCCTTATCGGCTGGGCAATCTCACCGGGAGACAACACCGCGGTCGCAACTTGATACAGAAGGGGTTGGAAAACGTGGTGATTCTTTCGATCGATCAGCGTAACATCAACAGGCT